>NZ_LOYC01000029.1:0-980 GCF_001524725.1 Burkholderia sp. MSMB1072 | reverse complement strand
CCGTTCTCGGACATGGGCGCGCTCAATCGCGCGGGCAGCCGCGTGATCGTGAAGGCCGACGGCGTCTACCTGTGGGACTCGGACGGCAACAAGGTGATCGACGGGATGGCCGGCCTCTGGTGCGTGAACGTCGGCTACGGCCGCAAGGAACTCGCCGACGCCGCCTATCGCCAGATCCAGGAACTGCCGTTCTACAACACGTTCTTCAAGACCACGCATCCGCCGGTGATCGAGCTCTCCGCGATGCTCGCCGAAGTCACGCCGGCCGGCTTCAACCATTTCTTCTATTGCAACAGCGGCTCGGAAGGCAACGACACGGTGCTGCGCGTCGTGCATCAATACTGGCGCGTGCAAGGCAAGCCGCAGAAGAAATACGTGATCTCGCGCAAGAACGGCTACCACGGCTCGACGATCGCGGGCGGCACGCTCGGCGGGATGGGCTACATGCACGAGCAGATGCCGTCGAAGGTCGAGCACATCGTGCACATCGACCAGCCGTATTTCTTCGGCGAAGCGCAGGCAGGCGAGACGCCCGAGGCATTCGGCCTCGCGCGGGCGCAGCAGCTCGAAGCGAAGATCCTCGAACTCGGCGCGGAGAACGTCGCGGCGTTCATCGGCGAACCGTTCCAGGGCGCGGGCGGCGTGATCTTCCCGCCGTCGACGTACTGGCCGGAAATCCAGCGGATCTGCCGCAAGTACGACGTGCTGCTGGTCGCCGACGAAGTAATCGGCGGGTTCGGCCGCACCGGCGAATGGTTCGCGCACCAGCACTTCGGCTTCGAGCCGGACCTGATCACGATGGCGAAGGGCCTCACGTCGGGCTACGTGCCGATGGGAGCGGTGGGCATCCACGAGCGCATCGCGCGCCCGATCATCGACAACGGCGAATTCAATCACGGCCTCACGTACTCGGGCCATCCGGTGGCGGCGGCCGTCGCGGTCGCGAACCTGAAGCTGCTGCGCGACGAAGGCATCGTCGA
>NZ_LOYC01000028.1:0-1431 GCF_001524725.1 Burkholderia sp. MSMB1072 | reverse complement strand
GATGCAAAAACACGCTTTGACTGCAATCGCAGTCGCGCTCCTTGCCACGGGGTGCACGATGGCGCCGCATTACAAGCGGCCCGACGCGCCCGTCGCGCAGGCGTACCCGGCCGGCGGCGTCTACGCGACGCAGCCGGCCGCGGCCGGCGCGCGCAGCGCGAACGGCCAGGCGGCGACCGCCATCGGCTGGCGCGAGTTCTTCGTCGATCCGCGCCTGCAGCGGCTGATCGAGATCGCGCTGAAAAACAACCGCGACCTGCGTGTGTCGGTGCTGAACATCGAGGCGGCGCGTGCGCAGTACCAGATCACGCGCGCGGGGCTGTTCCCGACGCTCGACGGTACGGGCACGGGCAACATCCAGCGCTATCCGGCCGGGGTGTCGCAGACGGGCCAGCCGCTGATCTCGCGCGTCTACAACGTCGGGCTGTCCGCATCGTGGGAACTCGACCTGTTCGGCCGCGTGCAGAGCCTGAAGGATCAGGCGCTCGCGCAGTACCTGTCGACGTCGTACGCGCGGCAGGCGTCGGAGATCTCGCTGGTGTCGCAGGTGGCGGATCAATACCTGACGCTGCTGTCGACCGACGATCTGCTGAAGGTCACGGAAGACACGCTGAAGACCGCGCAGGCGTCGTACGACCTGACCAAGCTGCAGTTCGACAACGGCACGGGTTCCGAGCTCGAGTTGCGTCAGGCGCAGACGGTGGTCGAGACGGCGCTCGCGAACCAGCAGGCGCAGGCCCGTGCCCGCGCGCAGGCGTTGAACGCGCTGGTGCTGCTGATCGGCGAGCCGCTGCCGGACGATCTGCCGGCGGGCCTGCCGCTCGATGCGCAGAACCTGCTGACGGACGTGCCGGCCGGGCTGCCGTCGGATCTGCTCACGCGTCGTCCGGACGTGATGCAGGCCGAGCAGACGCTGCTGGCCGCGAACGCGAACATCGGCGCGGCCCGCGCGGCGTTCTTCCCGAAGATCTCGCTGACGGCCGCGTTCGGCACCGCGAGCCCGACGCTGGGCGGCCTGTTCAAGGCCGGCACGGCGGCGTGGTCGTTCGCGCCGAACATCGCGCTGCCGATCTTCGAGGGTGGCTCGAACATCGCGAACCTCGATCTCGCGAACGTGCAGAAGCGCATCGAGATCGCCAACTACGAGAAGGCGATCCAGTCGGCATTCCGCGAAGTGTCGGACGGGCTGGCCGCACGCGGCACGTACGACCAGCAGATCGCGGCGCTCGAGCGCAACGAGCACGCGCAGCAGCGTCGCTTCGATCTGTCGGACCTGCGCTACAAGAACGGTGTGGACAGCTACCTGTCGGTGCTGACCGCGCAGACGGATCTGTACTCGGCGCAGCAGTCGCTGATCAGCGCGCGTCTGGCACGCTGGACGAACCTGGTCGACCTGTACCGCGCACTCGGCGGCGGCTGGATCCAGCGCGC
>NZ_LOYC01000027.1:0-2915 GCF_001524725.1 Burkholderia sp. MSMB1072 | reverse complement strand
GAGACAGACTCGTTATAGGGTCAAGCGAACAAGTGCATGTGGTGGATGCCTTGGCGATCACAGGCGATGAAGGACGCGGTAGCCTGCGAAAAGCTACGGGGAGCTGGCAAACAAGCTTTGATCCGTAGATGTCCGAATGGGGAAACCCACTCCTTATGGAGTATCCATGGCTGAATACATAGGCCATGCGAAGCGAACGCGGTGAACTGAAACATCTAAGTAACCGCAGGAAAAGAAATCAACCGAGATTCCCAAAGTAGTGGCGAGCGAAATGGGATGAGCCTTGCACTCTTTATTTGTATTGTTAGCCGAACGCTCTGGAAAGTGCGGCCATAGCAGGTGATAGCCCTGTAGGCGAAAACAGTATGAAAGAACTAGGTGTGCGACAAGTAGGGCGGGACACGTGAAATCCTGTCTGAAGATGGGGGGACCATCCTCCAAGGCTAAATACTCGTGATCGACCGATAGTGAACCAGTACCGTGAGGGAAAGGCGAAAAGAACCCCGGGAGGGGAGTGAAATAGATCCTGAAACCGCATGCATACAAACAGTCGGAGCCTCGCAAGGGGTGACGGCGTACCTTTTGTATAATGGGTCAGCGACTTACGTTCAGTAGCAAGCTTAACCGTATAGGGCAGGCGTAGCGAAAGCGAGTCCGAATAGGGCGTTCAGTTGCTGGGCGTAGACCCGAAACCAGGTGATCTATCCATGGCCAGGATGAAGGTGCGGTAACACGTACTGGAGGTCCGAACCCACTAACGTTGAAAAGTTAGGGGATGAGCTGTGGATAGGGGTGAAAGGCTAAACAAACCTGGAAATAGCTGGTTCTCTCCGAAAACTATTTAGGTAGTGCCTCGTGTCTCACCTTCGGGGGTAGAGCACTGTCATGGTTGGGGGGTCTATTGCAGATTACCCCGCCATAGCAAACTCCGAATACCGAAGAGTGCAATCACGGGAGACAGACATCGGGTGCTAACGTCCGGTGTCAAGAGGGAAACAACCCAGACCGCCAGCTAAGGTCCCCAAATATAGCTAAGTGGGAAACGAAGTGGGAAGGCTAAAACAGTCAGGAGGTTGGCTTAGAAGCAGCCACCCTTTAAAGAAAGCGTAATAGCTCACTGATCGAGTCGTCCTGCGCGGAAGATGTAACGGGGCTAAGCTATATACCGAAGCTGCGGATGCGAGCTAGTCTCGCATGGTAGGAGAGCGTTCCGTAAGCCTGCGAAGGTGCGTTGAAAAGCGTGCTGGAGGTATCGGAAGTGCGAATGCTGACATGAGTAGCGATAAAGGGGGTGAAAGGCCCCCTCGCCGTAAGCCCAAGGTTTCCTACGCAACGTTCATCGGCGTAGGGTGAGTCGGCCCCTAAGGCGAGGCAGAAATGCGTAGCTGATGGGAAGCAGGTCAATATTCCTGCACCGTCGTTAGATGCGATGGGGGGACGGATCGCGGAAGGTTGTCCGGGTGTTGGAAGTCCCGGTCGCTGCATTGGAGAAGGCGCTTAGGCAAATCCGGGCGCGGGATTCAAGGGTGTGGCGCGAGCGACTTAGGTCGCGAAGCAATTGGAAGTGGTTCCAAGAAAAGCCTCTAAGCTTCAGTCTAACGATGACCGTACCGCAAACCGACACAGGTGGGCGAGATGAGTATTCTAAGGCGCTTGAGAGAACTCGGGAGAAGGAACTCGGCAAATTGGTACCGTAACTTCGGGATAAGGTACGCCCTTGTAGCTTGACTGGCCTGCGCCAGGAGGGTGAAGGGGTTGCAATAAACTGGTGGCTGCGACTGTTTAATAAAAACACAGCACTCTGCAAACACGAAAGTGGACGTATAGGGTGTGACGCCTGCCCGGTGCCGGAAGATTAAATGATGGGGTGCAAGCTCTTGATTGAAGTCCCGGTAAACGGCGGCCGTAACTATAACGGTCCTAAGGTAGCGAAATTCCTTGTCGGGTAAGTTCCGACCTGCACGAATGGCGTAACGATGGCCACACTGTCTCCTCCCGAGACTCAGCGAAGTTGAAGTGTTTGTGATGATGCAATCTACCCGCGGCTAGACGGAAAGACCCCATGAACCTTTACTGTAGCTTTGCATTGGACTTTGAACCGATCTGTGTAGGATAGGTGGGAGGCTATGAAACCGGAACGCTAGTTTCGGTGGAGCCGTCCTTGAAATACCACCCTGGTTTGTTTGAGGTTCTAACCTTGGCCCGTGATCCGGGTCGGGGACAGTGCATGGTAGGCAGTTTGACTGGGGCGGTCTCCTCCCAAAGCGTAACGGAGGAGTACGAAGGTACGCTAGGTACGGTCGGAAATCGTGCTGATAGTGCAATGGCATAAGCGTGCTTAACTGCGAGACCGACAAGTCGAGCAGGTGCGAAAGCAGGTCATAGTGATCCGGTGGTTCTGTATGGAAGGGCCATCGCTCAACGGATAAAAGGTACTCTGGGGATAACAGGCTGATACCGCCCAAGAGTTCATATCGACGGCGGTGTTTGGCACCTCGATGTCGGCTCATCTCATCCTGGGGCTGTAGCCGGTCCCAAGGGTATGGCTGTTCGCCATTTAAAGAGGTACGTGAGCTGGGTTTAAAACGTCGTGAGACAGTTTGGTCCCTATCTGCCGTGGGCGTTGGATATTTGAAGGGGGCTGCTCCTAGTACGAGAGGACCGGAGTGGACGAACCTCTGGTGTACCGGTTGTCACGCCAGTGGCATCGCCGGGTAGCTATGTTCGGAAGAGATAACCGCTGAAAGCATCTAAGCGGGAAACTCGCCTTAAGATGAGATATCCCTGGAGGCTAGACCTCCTTGAAGGGTCGTTCGAGACCAGGACGTTGATAGGTCGGGTGTGTAAGCGCAGTAATGCGTTCAGCTAACCGATACTAATTGCCCGTAAGGCTTGATCCTATAACAAGTCTGTCT
>NZ_LOYC01000026.1:0-65883 GCF_001524725.1 Burkholderia sp. MSMB1072 | reverse complement strand
TCCCACAGGTAGACGCCGTCGGCCTTCACGATCACGCGGCTGCCCGCGCGATTGAGCGCGCCCATGTCCGAGAACGGGTGGATGTGGTGGGCGGCGTCGAGCGCGCGAAAATCGGCGGTCGAGCGCGGCGAAAAAGCTTCGTTTCGATCGGTCATGTTTTCTCCGTCAAACAGCGCCGCACGCTCACACGTGCAGCAGCAGATGCCTGCGTTCCCACGAGCTGATCACGCGGAAGAACGCTTCGTATTCGGTTTCCTTCAACGCCAGGTAGGCCTTCACGAACTTGTCGCCGAGAATGCCGGCGAGCGGCTCGCACGCGGCCATCAGCGAAATGCCTTCCTCGAGATTGCGCGGCAGTTGGTACGGCAGGTCGTAGCCGTCCGATGCGATCGGCTCGGTCGGCGCGAGCTGCTGCATCATGCCGAGATAGCCGGCGGCGAGCGTCGCCGCGAACGCGAGGTACGGGTTGCAGTCGACGCCCGGAATGCGGTTCTCGATGCGCCGCGCGACCGGCGTCGACTGCGGGATCCGGAATCCGACCGTACGGTTGTCGTAACCCCACTGCACGTTGATCGGCGCGGCCATGAAGCGCGACAGGCGACGGTACGAATTGATGTACGGCGCGAAGATCGGCATCAGCGCCGGCGTGTACTTCTGCAGCCCCGCCAGATAGCTGTGGAACAGCGGCGACACGGCGCCGTTTTCATCGGCGAACAGATTACGCCCGGTGCGCATATCCGCAAGGCTCTGATGAATGTGCATCGCGGAACCCGGCTCGTTTTCCATCGGCTTGGCCATGAACGTCGCATACATGTTGTGACGCAGCGCGGCCTCGCGCACCGTGCGCTTGAACAGGAACACCTGATCGGCCAGCGAGAGCGCGTCGCCGTGCATGAAGTTGATCTCCATCTGCGCGGCGCCGACTTCGTGAATCAGCGTCTCGATATCGAGGCCCTGCATTTCGCAGTACTCGTAGATGTCCTCGAACAGCGGATCGAATTCGTTGACGGCCTCGATCGAATACGACTGGCGGCCCGTTTCCGCGCGCCCCGTACGACCGACCGGCGGACGCAGCGGCAGGTCGGGATCGGCGTTCATGTCGACCAGATAAAACTCGAGTTCCGGCGCGACGACCGGCTTCCAGCCCTTCGCCTCGTACAGGTCGAGCACGCGGCGCAGCACGTAGCGCGGCGAGATCTCGACCGGCGAGCCGTCGAAATGCACGCAATCGTGGATCACCTGCGCGGTCGGATCGACCGCCCACGGGATCAGGCAGATCGTCGACGGATCGGGCACGCACACCATGTCGGGATCGGTCACGCCGGTCAGTGTGCCGTCCTCCGGATAGTCGCCGGTGACGGTCTGCACCATCACGGCCTGCGGCAAGCGCATCGATTCGCCGGATTCGAATTTGTTGCGCGGAATGATCTTGCCGCGCGCGATGCCGGCCATGTCGGGAATGATCGCTTCGACTTCGGTGATACGGTGCTGTCGCAGGAATTCGCTCAGTTCGGGTTGCATGATCGGCCTCGTTCAGTCGATGTCGGATGCAGCCGGCGTCGCGCCGCCGGCCGCATGAATGCGGTGCGTCATGTGCGCGCGGCACGCCGCGCCGAATGCCGCGAAGATGTCGCGCGACAGCGGCTGCTCCGCGTAGCGCCACTCGGGATGCCACTGCACGCCCAGCGCGAACGCGCGCGCGCCGCGCACGCTGACGGCCTCGACCAGTCCGTCGGGCGCGCTCGCCTCGATCGCGAGCCCCGCGCCCAAGCGCGCGATGCCCTGGTCGTGCAGCGAATTGACCGTCGCCTCGTGCGCGCCGCGCGCGACCCGCTGCAGCAGGCCGCCGGGGGCGAACTGCACGACGTGCGCGGGGCCGTACTGCCGTTCGAGCGGATCGTCCGGCCGTTCGCGATGGTCGTCGAAGCCGGTCGTCGCATGCAGCCGCTGATGCAGCGTGCCGCCATACGCGACGTTCAGCTCCTGCATGCCGCGGCAGATCGCGAGCACGGGCACGCCCGCTTCGATCGCCGCGCGGATCAGCGGCAACGCGGTCGCATCGCGCGCCGGATCGTGCAGCATGTCGGACGCGCTCGCGGCGCCGCCGTAATGATGCGGCTCGACGTTCGAATAGCTGCCGGTCAACAGCAGCCCGTCGATGGCCGCGACGATCGCATCGGCCGGCTGCCGCGCGCCGAGCGCGGGCAGCACGAACGCCAGCGCGCCGGCGCCGTCGACGACGGCGGCGAGGTACTTCTCGCCCGCCGCGTGGTTCGGATGCGCACCGCGCAGGATGCGGTCGGCGGTAACGGCTACGATCGGTCGCGCACGCATCGGCGTCTCTCCGGTGATGGCGCGCGACACGCTTGCGCGCACAACGATGCAGGTTCTCGGACGAGCCGCACGCGCGCGCCATCGCGCCACGCAAGCGAAAACGCCAGCGCAGGCGCAAGCTTGCCGCGCGAAGGCTGCGGCAACAGGCGGTGCGGTCCGGGACGGAAGCGGAAAGGAACGCTAGGGCAACAACGATGCGCTGCCGTCGCACTGCACCGCGCTGAACACGTGCGCGGTCACGAGATTGAAGCGGCGCGGGCCGCGATCGGAAATGGCGAAAAAGCGAGGCTCGCGTAACGGGGCGGCGCGCGTGCCGCGATCAGCATGCCGGTTCGGCCCGGCCTGAGGCGGCGCGCCCGCCGACGGACTTCGCGTCCGGCGTATCGAAGGGCTGGCGGCTTTCACGATCGTACTCGACTGACTGATGAAGGCAGGACACGTGTCGCAATGCCGCGTGGCGGCACGTGAGCAAGATGTCTCGCACGAATTCCGGCGCAGTCCGACCATCGTCGATGGCCTCGCCGCCGGTACGCGCGTGACGACTTCCTGACATTCAGCTTATATCACTTAAAAATTGCGTCAAATTTTCAGGTGTCGATGACGACGTCGATCAGACGAAAAAAACGGCATCGACCGCGCGGATCGATGCCGTTTTGTGCATTGCACCGGCTTGCCTGCTACGTGTCGACGGGGGGGACGCCCTGTCGCGCCGCGCTGCCGCATACAGGCGGCCGATGCTCAACGATGCGCAAGTGCGGTTTCGACGAGCGTTTGCAGCAGCGGCACGATCCGCGCGGCACGCGCTTCGTCGTACGCGTACGGACGCGTCTCTTCCATGTAGGTGATCTGCGACAGTTCGAGTTGCACGGCTTCGACGCCGGTATCGGGCACGCCATAGTGACGCGTGATGTAGCCGCCCTTGAAGCGCCCGTTCGCGACGGCCGTATAGCCGCCATGCGCGAGCACGCGCGCAGCCAGCGCCTCCGCGAGACCGGGCGCCGCGCTCGCGCCGCTCGACGTGCCGAAGTTGAAATCCGGCAGGCGGCCTTCGAAGAAACGCGGCACGTGCGAGCGGATCGAATGCGCTTCCCACACGAGCACGCGGCCGTGTTCGCCCTTCAGGCGTGCGATCTCGCGTTGCAGCGCGTCGTGATACGGCAGCCAGTAGCGATCGCGGCGACGCATGATCTCGTCGTTGCCGGGCAGTGCATTCTCAGGATACAGCGGCGCCTTGTCGAACGTATCGACCGGCACGAGCCCCGTCGTGTCCTGCCCCGGATACAGGTTCTCGTTGTCGGGCGGACGGTTCAGGTCGACGACGTAGCGCGCGTGCGACGGCACGAGGATCGATGCGCCGAGATCGGCCGCGAAGCCGTACAGCCGCTCGAGATGCCAGTCGCAATCGTCGACGAAGCGCGCATCGGGCGTCATCGTCGCGGCGATGTCGTCGGGGATGTACGTGCCTGCGTGCGGAATCGAGATCAGCAGCGGCAGCGTGCCCTGCTTCAACGTGAATACAGCCGGTTGTTCAGTCATGTCGCCTCACCGTGTAAGAGTCTGCCGGCGCACGCATGCGGCGTGCGCCGGTTGCCGCGCATCAGCGCAGCAGTTGCGCCAGCGCGGCGCGGTAGTCGGCATACGCGGCGGCTTCGTCGCGATGGCGGCGGCCGCTCACGACGCGCTCGCCGCCCGTGTAGACGTCGAGCACCGGCGTCTCGCCGTGCTCGGCGAACACGATGCCCGACAGCCATGCCGCGCTGCCGTGCTCGGCGATCGCCGGATGATCGGGGTCGAGCACGAGCCAGTCGGCGCGACAGCCTGCACGCAGCGCACCGATGCGCCGCCCGCTCGCCTGCGCGCCGCCCGCGAGCGACGCATCGAACAGGCGATCGGCGACGTGCGCCTGCGACTCGCTCGCCAGCACGTTGCGCGCGCGGTGCACGAGCCGCTGCCCGTATTCGAGCAGGCGCAGCTCCGAGCGCCATTCGACCGACGCGTGGCTGTCCGAGCCGACGCCGATCACGCCGCCCTGCGCGAGATAGTCGACCGCCGGGAACACGCCGTCGCCGAGGTTCGCTTCGGTCGTCAGGCACAGGCCCGCGACCGCGCGACGCTTCGCGAGCGCCGCCGTCTCGGCCGCGTCGACGTGCGTGGCGTGCACGAGGCACCAGCGCGCATCGACGTCGAAGCGATCGAGCAGCCATTGTACGGGGCGTGCGCCGTAGGCACGGACGCAGTCGTCGACTTCGGCCGTCTGCTCGGCGATGTGGATATGCACCGGCGCATCGTCGGGCAGCCCATCGAGCAGCACGCGCAGCCCGCTCTCGGACACCGCGCGCAGCGAATGCGGCGCGACGCCGTAGCGCAGCCCGCCGTGTTCGGGCGCCGCGCGACGCATCGCGTCGAGCAGTTCGAGCACGCCGTCGGGGGTGTTGATGAAGCGGCGCTGGTCGTCGCGCGGCGGCTTGTTGCCGAAGCCGGCGAACTGGTACGACACGGGCAGCATCGTGATGCCGATGCCGGCCGCGCGCGCCGCATCGACCACGCGCGTGCCGAGCTCCGCGATCCGCGGATAGCGCGAGCCGTCCTGCGCATGATGCACGTAGTGGAATTCGCACACCGACGTGTAGCCGCACTTGAGCATCTCGACATACAGCCAGCGTGCAATCGCCGCGAGCGCGTCGGGCGTGATCTTCAGTGCGAAACGGTACATCAGGTCGCGCCAGTTCCAGAAGCTATCGGCGGGATTCGCGCGGTATTCGGTGAGCCCCGCCATCGCGCGCTGGAACGCGTGCGAATGCAGGTTCGGCATGCCGGGCAGCACCGGCCCGGCCGCACGCGTGACACGCGCCGGTGCATCGGTGTCGGGCGTCACGTCGGTCAGCGTGCCGGTTGCGTCCCAGCGCAGCAGCACGTTGCGGCGCCAGCCATCGGGCAGGTAGGCATGGTCCGCGAACAACAGGGTATCGGTCATGGCGAGTCCTCATCGACCGGCTCGAGCGCGTCAGCGTCTCGTCCGGCCCGGTGCCGCGGCCGGCAGGCGCGCGCGTCACGCCCAGCGCCTGCCTCGCGGCGATCGACCGGAGGGCGCCGTTGCGCACCGGTCCGGTCCCATGCAAAGCGTCGGCCGGACCGGGCCGTCACGACCCGGCCCGGTCCGTCGCGAAACTTATCCGTTCATCCGGCGAAACACGGTCGTGCCGCCGCGTACGACCTGCTCGCACAGCGGCCGGCCGATCCAGTAGGCCAGCTCGGCCAGCGAGCCGACCGACCACACAGCGAAATCGGCCTGGCGGCCGACCTCGAGCGCGCCGTGGCGATCCGCGCGGCCGAGTGCCGCGGCCGCGTGGCGCGTGACACCCTGCAGCACCTCGGGCACCGTCATGCGGAACAGCGTGCAGCCCATGTTCAGCGTCAGCAGCAGCGATTCGAGCGGCGACGTGCCGGGGTTGTGATCGGTCGCGAGTGCGATCGGCACGCCGTGCTTGCGCAGCAGCTCGATCGGCGGCAGTTGCGTTTCGCGGATGAAGTAGTACGCGCCGGGCAGCAGCACGGCGACCGTGCCGGCCGCCTTCATCGCCTCGATACCGGCTTCGTCGAGAAATTCGAGGTGGTCGGCGGACAGCGCGCGGTAACGCGCGGCGAGCGCCGTCCCGCCCGCATTCGACAGTTGCTCCGCATGCAGCTTCACCGGCAACCCGCGCCGCGTCGCGGCCTCGAACACGCGCTCGGTCTGCGCGAGCGAAAAGCCGATGCGCTCGCAGAACACGTCGACCGCATCGACGAGTCCTTCGTCGGCCAGCGTCGGCAGCATCCGGTCGCAGACTTCGTCGATGTACGCGTCCGCGCGCCCCGCATATTCGGGCGGCAGCGCATGCGCGCCGAGGAAGGTCGTGTAGACCGTGACCGGGAAGCGCTCGCCGAGCTGGCGCGCGACGCGCAGCATCTTGCGCTCGCTCGCGAGATCGAGCCCGTAGCCCGACTTGATCTCGATCGCGGTCACGCCTTCGGCGAGCAGCGGCTGCAGGCGCGCGGCGGCCTGCACGAACAGCGTCGTCTCGTCGGCCGCGCGCGTCGCGCGCACCGTCGACACGATCCCGCCGCCCTGCCGCGCGATCTCCTCGTAGCTGACGCCGGCGAGGCGCTGCGCGAACTCGTCGGCACGCGTGCCGCCATACACGAGGTGCGTATGGCAGTCGACGAGGCCCGGCGTCACCCACGCGCCGTGCAAGTCCTCGCGATGCCAATGCGCATAGCCGTGCGGCAGCGCGGACAACGCGCCGAGCCACGCGATCGCGCCGGTTTCGTCGACGGCAATCGCCGCGTCGTCGATCGTCTCGTCGGGATGGCCGTGCGGACACAGCCTCAGGTGATGCCAGACAGTCGGTTTCATGCGTTCAGTCTCGTTCGCCGACGGTGAGCGAGACGGCGAGCAGCGCGCCGCTTCCGCTCACGACGACGTCAAACGCACGCCGCGGCCCGTCGAGCCGCAACGTGTCCATTTCCTGCAGTGCGTGGTGCGCGCCGTCGATCTCGACGCCGACCGCACCCGTTGCGCAGAACAGCAGGACGGTATCGGCGCACTCGATGCGGTGCATGCCCTCGGGCCATACGTCGACCGACCCGCGCGCGGCCGAACGGCGCGTCATCAGGTTGAAGTCGCGCGTCGCGCCGTCGTGCAGCGTCGCATCGATCGCCGTCTCGCCCGCGAAATCCGCGCGTGCCAGCGGTGCGTCGAGCACGTGCCGCGTGCCGCCCGCTTCGACGAGCGTCATGCCCGCGCCGGACAGCAGCACGAGCGTGCGGTCGACGCCGTCGAAACGCGAGAACGGCCCGGCCGTGCCGACGTCCGCGACGCTCACGCGCCATGCGAACGCGTCGAGCGCAGCACCCGGCGGGAACGCGCCGATCTCGCGCGTCACGCCGCCGCCGTTCTTCCACGGCGACGCAACGAGATCCGCGCCGCGGATCAGCGCGGCGGTCGCCGGCGCCTGATCGAGCGCCGTCATGCTCAGCGGCCGAGCATCGGCAGCTTCAGGCCGGCTTCGCGAGCCGTCTGCTGCGCGAGTTCGTAGCCGGCATCCGCATGGCGCATCACGCCGGTCGCCGGGTCGTTCAGCAGCACGCGACCGAGACGCTCGTGCGCGTCGGCCGTCCCGTCGGCGACGATCACGACACCCGAGTGCTGCGAGAAGCCCATGCCGACGCCGCCGCCATGATGCAGCGATACCCACGATGCGCCGCCCGCAGTGTTCAGCAGCGCGTTGAGCAGCGGCCAGTCGCTGACGGCGTCCGACCCGTCCTTCATCGATTCCGTCTCGCGGTTCGGGCTCGCGACCGAACCGGTGTCGAGGTGGTCGCGGCCGATCACGATCGGGGCCTTCAGTTCGCCGTTCTTCACCATCTCGTTGAACGCCTGGCCGAGGCGATAGCGATCCTTCACGCCGACCCAGCAGATCCGTGCCGGCAGGCCCTGGAACGCGATGCGCTCACGCGCCATGTCGAGCCAGTTGTGCAGGTGCGGATCGTCGGGGATCAGCTCCTTCACCTTCTGGTCGGTCTTGTAGATGTCTTCCGGATCGCCCGACAGCGCGACCCAGCGGAACGGGCCCTTGCCTTCGCAGAACAGCGGGCGGATGTACGCCGGCACGAAGCCCGGGAAGTCGAATGCGTTCTCGACGCCCATTTCCAGCGCCATCTGGCGGATGTTGTTGCCGTAGTCGAGCGTCGCGGCACCGCGTTCCTGCAGCGCCAGCATCGCGCGCACCTGGACGGCCATCGACTGCTTCGCGACCTTCACGATGCTCTGCGGATCGACCTTCTGCGCTTCGCGCCATTGCGCGACGGTCCAGCCTTGCGGCAGGTAGCCGTTGATCGGGTCGTGCGCGCTCGTCTGGTCGGTCACGCAGTCCGGCGTGATGCCGCGCGTGACGAGTTCCGCGAACACGTCGGCTGCATTGCCGAGCAGGCCGACCGACACCGGCTTGCCGGTGCGCTTCGCTTCGTCGATCATGCCGAGCGCTTCGTCGAGCGTCGTCGCCTTCTTGTCGACGTAGCGCGTCTTCAGGCGGAAGTCGATACGCGTCTCGTCGCATTCGACCGCGATCATCGAGAAGCCGGCCATCGTCGCGGCGAGCGGCTGCGCGCCGCCCATCCCGCCCAGACCGCCCGTCAGGATCCAGCGGCCCGACGGATCGCCGTTGAAGTGCTGGTTCGCGACCGAGAAGAAGGTTTCGTAGGTGCCCTGCACGATGCCCTGGCTGCCGATGTAGATCCAGCTGCCGGCCGTCATCTGGCCGTACATCATCAGGCCCTTGCGATCGAGCTCGTGGAAGTGATCCCAGTTGGCCCAGTGCGGCACCAGGTTCGAGTTCGCGAGCAGCACGCGCGGCGCATCCTTGTGCGTGCGGAACACGCCGACCGGCTTGCCCGACTGGATCAGCAGCGTTTCGTTCTCTTCGAGATCCTTCAGCGACGCGAGGATCTGGTCGTAGCATTCCCAGTTACGCGCCGCGCGGCCGATGCCGCCGTACACGACGAGCGCATGCGGATGCTCGGCGACTTCCGGATCGAGGTTGTTCTGGATCATCCGGTAGGCCGCTTCGGCCAGCCAGGTCTTGCAGGTTTTCTCGCTGCCGCGCGGCGCGCGGATCGTGCGCGTCGGATCGAGGCGGGGATCGATGTGTTTCGGATGGTTCATGACGACTGCTCCCGAAGGAAAATGAATATCAATAAGGAATCAGAAATGCCCGGTGAAGCGATAACGGCTGCCGGGATGCCACAGATTCGCCACCGAGGCGACGACGCCCTGCGACCAGGTGCGCCGATGTAAAACCAGACACGGTTCGACGTCGTCCATCCGCAGCTGCTCGCGCCGCTCCGGTGCCGGCGCCGCCGCTTCGATCCGGTACTCGACGCGCTGCAGCGGCGCCGCGCGCATCAGGTACAGGTTCGGCGTCGTGTTCGTGAAATCCTGCTCGGCGTAATCCGGCGCGACCGCCGGATTCACCCATCGTTCTTCGAGCTGCACCGGCTCGTCGTTCTCGAAGTGCAGCACCTGCGAATGAAACAGCTTCGTGCGCACGGCCACCTGCATCTCGTCGGCGAGCGCCTCGTCGGCGCGGATCGTGTCGAGCCCGAGCACGCTGGCGCGATACGCATGCCCGCGCGCACCGACTTCCTCGGAGATGCTGCGGATCGCCACCAGCGTCGACTCGTACTTCGGCCGCGCGACGTAGGTGCCCGCGCCCTTCATGCGCGTGAGCACCTGCTCGGCCGTCAACTCGCGCAGCGCGCGGTTGACGGTCATGCGTGCCACCTTGAACTCGCGCGCCAGCTCGTTCTCGGACGGCACCTGGTCGCCCTCCTCCCACTCGCCGGCGTGGATGCGGGCCAGGATGAAGTCCTTGATCTCCTGGTAGACCGGCGCGCTCATCGGCTTACTGTTCCGATGCGAACGAGAACGGTGCGACCTTCGCGAACGCGCGCTCGCCGACGAGCTTCGCGATCACCGCGATGTCCGGCGCGAAATAGTGGTCGAGTTCGTAGTGCGCGACCTGGCTGCGGATGATTTCCATCACCGGCGCGAGCTTCGGGCTCGTGTAGTACGGCGCGCGCAGGTCGACGCCCTGCGCGGCGGCCAGCAGTTCGATCGCGAGGATGTGCTTCGTGTTGTCCGCGATGTCGGCGAGCTTGCGCGCGGCGAACGTCGCCATCGACACGTGGTCTTCCTGGTTCGCGGAAGTCGGCAGCGAATCGACCGACGCCGGGTGCGCGAGCGTCTTGTTTTCCGACGCGAGGGCGGCCGCCGTCACGTGCGCGATCATGAAGCCGGAGTTCACGCCGCCGTCCTTCACGAGGAACGGGGGCAGGCCCGACAGCGTCGCATCGATCAGCAGCGCGATGCGGCGTTCGGCCAGCGCACCGATTTCCGCCGCGGCGAGCGCGAGGTTGTCGGCCGCGAACGCGACGGGCTCGGCGTGGAAGTTGCCGCCCGACAGCACTTCGCCGGTATCCGGGAAGATCAGCGGGTTGTCCGACACGGCGTTCGCTTCGACCAGCAGCACGTCGGCCGCATGGCGCATCTGGTCCAGGCACGCGCCCATCACCTGCGGCTGGCAGCGCAGGCTGTACGGATCCTGCACCTTGTCGCAGTCGCGGTGCGACTGGTTGATCGGCGAGCCTTCGAGCAGTTCGCGGTACGACGCGGCCGCGTCGATCTGGCCTCGATGGCCGCGCAGTTCGTGGATGCGCGCGTCGAACGGCTTCACCGAGCCGGCTGCCGCGTCGACCGACAGCGCGCCCGCGACGAGCGCGGTGCGGTACAGGTCTTCGATCGCGAACATGTTGTCGAGCGCGAGCGCCGTCGACGCCTGCGTGCCGTTCAGGAGCGCCAGGCCTTCCTTCGCCTGCAGCGTCAGCGGCGCGAGGCCCGCGACGCGCAAGCCGTCGAGCGCGCTCGCCCGCTCGCCGCGGATGAACACTTCGCCGACGCCGAGCAGCACGGCCGACATGTGCGCGAGCGGCGCGAGGTCGCCCGATGCGCCGACCGAGCCCTTCACCGGAATCAGCGGCAGCACGTCGGCGTTGAACAGCGTGATCAGCGCGTCCATCACTTCACGGCGGATGCCCGAGTGACCGCGGCCGAGACTCGACAGCTTCAGCGCCATCAGCAGGCGCACCGACGAGCGCGCCATCGGCTCGCCGACGCCGACCGCGTGCGACAGCACCAGGTTCTTCTGCAGCAGTTCGAGCTGGTCGTGCGGGATGTGGGTGCTCGCCAGGCGGCCGAAGCCCGTGTTGATGCCGTAGGCCGGCTCGCCCTTCGCGGCGATGTCGGCGACGGCCTTCGCGCCCGCGTCGATCTTCGCGAAGCTCGCCGGGTCGAGCTTCAGTTGCACGGATTCGCGAGCGATCCGGCGCAGTTGCGGGAGGGTCAGGTGGCCGGGGGTCAACGTAATCATGTGAGCAATCCTGTCTAGACAAGTTCGGAATGGATTGAAGTGTAGCCACGTCAACTTGTCTAGACAACCCGTTTTTCGCCGATTTCGACTCGGGAGTTTCCCTGATGCCCCGCAGCCCCGCCGGACTGGCCTGCCAGGACCGGGCATTAACATATGTTGCAATCATTTTGTCTTTGGCAACATACGAATCACCATTCGCTCCGGAGACCGCCATGCCCTTCCCGTCACGATTCGCCGCCCGCGTCGGCGGCCCCCTGCTCGTCGCCGCGTGCGCGCTCGCGTGCAGCGCGCCCTTCGCGGCCGAGCCGTCGTCCGGCACGCTGGAGAAAGTCCGGCAGGCCAACCTGATTTCGATCGGCCATCGCGAAACGTCGGTGCCGTTCTCGTATGTCGATGCGGGCGGCAAGGTCATCGGCTTCTCGCAGGACCTGTGCGACCGCGTGATCGCCGCGGTGAAGGCGCGCACCGGCAAGCCCGACCTGCAGGTGCGCTTCATTCCGGTCACCTCGCAGAACCGCATTCCGCTGGTGCAGAACGGCACCGTCGATCTCGAATGCGGCGTGACGACCAATCTCGCCGCGCGCCATGCGCAGGTCGCGTTCTCGACCACCTTCTTCGTCGCGACGACGCGCCTGCTCACGCGCACGAACTCGGGCATCCGCGACTTCCCCGATCTCGCCGGCAAGACGGTCGTGACGAACCAGGGCACGACATCCGAACGCCTGCTGCGCAAGATGAACGAGGAAAAGAAGATGAACATGCAGATCATCAGCGCAAAGGACTACGGCGAAGGACGCCTCACGCTCGAATCGGGCCGCGCGGCCGCGTACATGATGGACGACGTGCTGCTCGCGGGCGTGCGCCAGCTCGCCGCGAAACCGGCCGACTGGCAGATCGTCGGCACGCCGCAATCGTCGGAAGCCTACGGATTCATGCTGCGCAAGGACGATCCGCAGTTCAAGGCACTCGTCGACGGCGTGCTCGTGCAACTGATGAAAAGCGGCGAGATCAACGCGCTGTACGACAAATGGTTCATGAAGCCGGTGCCGCCGAAGGGGCTGGCGTTCGACTTTCCGATGAGCGACGCGATCAAGGCGCGCTATGCGGCGCCGAACGACGCGCCGCTCGAGTAAGCGCAGCGCGCCGGCCCCGGCCTACGCGCGCGTCCACGCGACGCACGCCGCGTAGCCGGGCGCCGCGTCGAGCCACGCGGCGTCGAACGCCGCGACGCCGGCGGCGGGCGCGGCCGGCTCGACGACCGTCGTCGCAGGCGTCGTGGCATCGCGCGGCGGCACGACCGCGAACGCGCGCAGCCCGCCGACGATGCCGGTGCCGAGCGCCTTGAGCAGCGCCTCCTTCGCGGACCACACCCGCATGAATTCGCGCTCGCGCGCGCCGGGCGGCAGGCCGTCGAGATACGCGACCTCCGCAGGCGCGCACACTTCGCGCGTCAGCGCGCGCCAGTCGGCCGCGCGGTTGCAGCCCTCGATATCGACGCCGACGCGGCCCGCCGGCGCCCACGCGATCAGCGCATGATCGCCTGCGTGCGACACGTTGAAATCGAGCGCCGCGCGATGCATGCGGTCCAGCGACGGCCGCCCCGATGCGTCGACGACGATCGCGACCGCGTGCGCGGCGATGCCGAGCGCCGCGCCGAGCACGTCGCGCAGCGCGGCGCGCGTCGCGGCGCTGCGTACCGCATCCTCATGCCGCAGGAAGCGCGCGGCGCGTGCGCGTTCGTCGTCGCTCAGCACCGCATACGCGGGCGACACGAGCGGCACGCGCCAGTCGAAATCGACGCGCGCGACCCGCACGCCGGCGCGCGTCGCGGCGGGCGGCACGTCGAGCGCATGCACGCGCCACGCGTGCGGCGTTGCAACGGGAGAAGCGGAATCGGACGGAATGGACATCGGCGCGCGGCAGCTCGCTGGGCTTTAAGACGAAACGTCCGATGTTAATCGATCGCGCCTGCCTGCGGCGGCTGCCGCCGGATCGGAAAGCAAGCCACGAGAGCGGGTGACGTTCGGATGCGCCGGGTCATCCGTTCGCGGCCCTGCCCGGCGCGCCGCTCCCCGACAGCCGTCCGCGCGACGCCGGGTGGAGCGCATGCACGGCGCCCGGCGCATCGGCCGGCAGCACGCCGTGTTGCAGCCAGTACGACGCGACGGGCCACAGCGTGTCGGTGAAGCGGCTATGGAAAAACGCGAAATGGCCGATCGCATCGACGCCGATGTCGGCCGGCGCGATCCGCAGATGCGTGACGTTGCTGCCCGTGTAATAGCCGACCAGCCGCTCGATCGCGTCGACCGTGCCGAACGCGTCGTCGTCGAGGCCGATCGCGAGCATCGGCGCCGACAGCCCCGCGAAGCGCGCCGGCAACGCGGCGCGGCTCGCCGCGCCGTCGTCGAGCACGCTGCCGATGTAGCCATCCTCGAAACGCGGCCGCGAACGCGCCCACGACAGCGCGATACCGCGCGGCGTGTCCTCCATCCAGCCGAGCCGCTTCGCGGGCACGTAGCCGAACACGGCCGCGAGCGCGGGCATCGCGACATGCCACTTCCACCACATGCGGCGCCGCTCGGCGGGCAGGTAATCGCGCCAGTACGCATACTGCGCGCCGACGGTCACCACATGCCGCACGTGCACGTTCGATGCCGCGAGGCCGAGCACGCAGCCGCCGATGCTGTGCGCGACCACATCGAGCGGCTGACCCGGAAACGCGTCGCGCGCGTAATGCAGCGCGGCCTCGCAATCGAGCCGGCCCCAGTCGAGCCAGGTCGCGCGCAGCTTCGCAAGCTGCGCCGGGCGCGACCCGCCGATGCCGCGATAGTCGTAGACGAGCACGTCGCGCCCCTGCGCGAACAGCCACGCCGCGAAACGAAAGTAGTAGTCGCAGCGCACCGACGTCGCGCAATTGACGACCGTCACGGGCCGCACGCCGCCGCCGCGATGGCGCCAGACATGGCCGCGCAACAGGTAGCCGTCGGCCGCGCGCAGCGTCACGGGCTCGGGCGGCAATGCGCCCGCCGCGCGGCTGCCTGGCGCCGCGCCGCTTTCCTCGTTCGAAATCGTCATCGTGTCTCCTGTCGACCCCAGTCGGCGCTTCAGCGCTTACTGGAATCCCATGCTTCGCGGCCGGTCCGGGCGGGCGCCTCGGGCTTACTCAGCCCCTCTTCCGCGATCGACCCGCCTCCATTGAACTTGACGCGTGCCGCGTTCTCAACCAATCTTGCTGCTCCGTTCGCATGAGCCACGCGCATGTCAACGCCACTCGTCCGTCTCCCGTCGCTCGATCTCGTCCGCGGTTTCGTCGCCGTCGGCCGCCGCATGAGCATCACGCTCGCCGCGCAGGACCTGTGCGTCACGCAGTCGGCGGTCAGCCGCCAGGTCCATGCGCTCGAAGCGCATCTCGGCGTCACCTTGCTGCAGCGTGGCTACCGGAAGATCGCGTTCACGCCGGAAGGCGAGCGGCTGTTCCGCGTCGCCGATGCGGCGCTGCACAGCCTGCAGGACACCGTCGCGTCGCTCGCCGCCGTGCGCGAGCGCCAGCCCGTGACGATCACCGCCAGCATCGGCGTGACCGCGCTCTGGCTGCTGCCTCGGCTCGGACGGTTGCAGGCGCGGCTGCCCGCGATCGACCTGCGCGTCGCCGCGAACGACAAGGTACTCGATTTGCGCGCCGAAGGCATCGACCTCGGCATCCGCTACTGCCCGCGCGACCGTGCGCCGGCCGGTGCGCTGCGCCTGTTCGACGAGATCGTCGTGCCGGTCGCGCATCCCGCGCTCGCCGCGCGGCCGGTCGCGAGCGCGGCGGCGATCGCCGATCACGTGCTGCTCGAATTCGACGGGCCGCCGCAACCGCATCTGCAGTGGCACGCACACCTGCACGCGGCGGGGCTCGGCGATGCGCGCCCGAAAGGCGTGCTGCGCTTCAACCAGTACGACCAGGTGATCCAGGCCGCGATCGCGGGCCAGGGCATCGCGCTCGGCCGGCTCGCGCTCGTCGCGCCGATGCTCGCCGACGGCCGGCTCGCGGTGCTCGGGCCGCACACGCAAACGCGCTCGGAAACGTACGGCTACTGGCTGTTCCAGCACGATCCGGCCCCGCGCCGCGAAGTCGCCGACGTGCGCGACTGGATACTCGCCGAAGCGGCCGAATGCGACGCGGCGATGCACGCGCACGATACGACGTCGGCCTGAGCCCGCGGCGCGGATGCGCGTGAGCGCAAGCAACGGCCGCCCTCTTCGCATTCCCGTTGCGCATGCCAACCTGACCGAATGATCGCTTGAGCGTCGGCCGCCCCGCTCGTCTAATCGGGATCGAGCGCGGCCGTTTCGCCGCGCGCCTTCATCCGGAGACACGCATGACCCCGATCGAGCAGGAAGTCCGGCGCCGCTGGCTGCCCGTGCTGGCAGGCGGTCTGATCATGGGCGCCGCGCTCGGCATCCGCCACGTGCAGGGCCTGTTCCTCGCACCCGTCTCGCTCGACCACGGCTGGTCGCGCGAAGCGTTCGGGCTCGCGCTGGCGCTGCAGAACCTGATTTGGGGCGTCGCACAGCCATTCACCGGGATGGTGGCCGACCGCTTCGGCTCGGTGCGCGTGATCGTCGCCGGCATGCTGCTGTACGCGGCCGGGCTCATCACGATGGCGCATGCTGCGTCGACCGGCCTGTTCACGGTCGGCGCCGGGCTCGTGATCGGCGTCGCGCTGTCGGGCTCGGCGTTCGCGTCGATCTACGGCGCGCTGAGCCGCCTGTTCCCGCCCGACCGGCGCGGCTGGGCGCTCGGTATCGCCGGCGCGATCGGCGGACTCGGCCAGTTCTGCATGGTGCCCGTCGCGCAGGAACTGATCGGCGACATCGGCTGGCGGCACGCGTTCGTCGCGCTGGCGCTCGTCGCCGCGCTGCTCGCACCGCTCGCCGTGCTGCTGCGCGACCGGCCCGCGCAGGCAGCCGGCGCTTCAGCCGGCCCCGGCCAGTCGATCGGCGAAGCCGTGCGCGAGGCGTTCGCGCATCGCGGCTTCTGGCTGCTGAACGCGGGCTTCTTCGCGTGCGGCTTCCAGCTCGCGTTCATCGCGACGCACCTGCCCGCATATCTGCTCGACCACGGGCTGCCGGCGCGCCACGCAAGCGTCGCGCTCGCGCTGATCGCGCTGACCAACGTGGCCGGCACCTACGCGTGCGGGCATCTGGGCGGGCTGCTGCGGCGCAAGTACGTGCTGTCGGTGCTGTACCTCGTGCGCGCATGCGCGATGGCCGCGTTCGTCGCCGTGCCGCTGTCGCCCGCGAGCGTCTACGGGTTCGCGGCCGTGATGGGATTCACGTGGCTCGGCACGGTGCCGCTGACGAACGGCGTGATCTCGCAGGTGTTCGGCGTGCGCTACATCGCGACGCTGTTCGGCTTCGTGTTCTTCGGGCACCAGCTCGGCAGCTTCTTCGGCGTGTGGCTCGGTGCGATCGTGTACGACGCGACGCATTCGTACCTGCCGCTGTGGATCGGTTCGATCGCGCTCGGCGTGCTCGCGGCGCTGCTGCACCTGCCAATCGACGACGCGCGTGTCGCGCGCCCGGCACCGGGCAACGCGGCATGGGCATGATCCGCGCGGCACTGGCGGCCGGCACGCTCGCGTTCGTCGCGTGGTGCGGCGCGGCCTATTTCGATTCGGGCGTCGCGTACGCGCTGCTCGAGCACGTCGCGCTCTGCAATTGATGCGGCAAACCGGAGCGGACGGTCAACGGCGCTTCGGCAACGCCGCCAGCGCATCGAGCGCCCGGGCGCGCGCGGCCGCGTGCTCGACGAGCGGCGCCGGGTAGTCGACGCCGAGCCGTACACCGGCCGCGTCGAGCGCCAGCGGCGACACTTCCCAGGGCGCATGGATCGACGCATCGTCGAGGCCGGCAAGCTCGGGCACCCAGCGCCGCACGTACGCGCCGTCCGGGTCGAACTTCCGCCCCTGCGCGACCGGATTGAAGATGCGGAAATACGGTCCGGCATCGGCGCCGCAGCCGGCTACCCATTGCCAGCTCGCCGCATTGTTCGCGGGATCGGCGTCGACCAGCGTGTCGCGGAACCATGCTTCGCCCGCGCGCCAGTCGATCAGCAGATGCTTGACGAGGAACGACGCGACGACCATCCGCACGCGGTTGTGCATCCAGCCGGTCGTCCACAGCTCGCGCAGGCCCGCATCGACGAGCGGGTAGCCGGTCCGCCCGCGCTGCCATGCACGTAACGCCGCAGGATCGTCGCGCCACGGCATCGCATCGAATTGCGCGCGGAAGTTGTCGGTCGCGAGCGCCGGGAAGTGATACAGCAGCATGTAGCTGAATTCGCGCCAGCCGAGCTCGCTGAGGAATTTGTCGGCGTGCGCCGCATACGCCGCGCCGCCTGCACTCGCGGCGCCCTGCACCGCATGCCACACCTGTCGCGGCGACACGTTGCCGAATCGCAGGAACGGCGACAGCCGGCTCGTCGTCGGAAGGTCGGGCCGATCGCGCGCCTGCGCATAGCCGGCGAGCGACGTCGTCAGAAACATGTCGAGTCGCGCTTGCGCGCCGGCCTCGTCGGGCGCCGGCCACGCATCGCGCAAGCCGCCGGCCCAGTCCGGCGCATGCGCACGCAACGCGAGCGCGTCGAGCGCCAGCGCGCGGTCGCGCACGGCCTTCGGCCATGGATGAAACGCGATCCGCCCGGGTGCCGGCAGCGGCACGGCAACCGTGCGATCTCGCCGCACCGCGCGCCAGTACGCGGTGAACACCTGATACGGGCCGCCGCTGCCCGTCAGCACCTCCCACGGCTCGTTCAGCAGGCTGCCGTTGCTGCTCTCCACCGTCACGCCGCGCGCCTTGAGCGACGCTTTCAGCGCCGCATCCGCATCACGCTGCGGCTGCGCATAGCGACGGTTCCAGTACACGGCCGCCGCGCCCGTATCGCCGACGAGGCGCTCGATCTCGCGCTGCGCGTCGCCGCGCAACAGCAACAAGCGCCCGCCCTGCCGCGCGAGCGCGGTGTCGAGCCCTGCCAGCGACCCGTGCAGCCACCAGCGCGCCGCACCGCCGAGCGCGGGCCCGGCGCCGGCGCCCGTGTCGTCGACGAAGACGCAGACGAGCGGCCGGCCGGATGCGACCGCGCGCGTCAGCGCGGGCTGATCGGTCACGCGCAGATCGTCGCGGAACCAGACGATCGCGGGGGCAACGGACTGCCGGGTGGACATGGGCAGGCACCTCGATGGCGAAAGCAAAAAGAGACGCGTATTGTCGCGGCTGCGCTGCACAGCGTCGACGCCGGCCGTCTCGGCCAGCACGCCACCGCGCCACCGCGTGCAGCCGCACGATCCGCTTCAATTCGATGGAAATCGCACTGCCGGAAGGCGGCACGCGCGGCATATTTCTCCGGCTGCGGTGCGTCGAGCGGTTCGTGCGCACCGCGCACCCGCACGGCCGGTGCAACGCCGAACGCATCGCATCGCGCTGCGGCGGCCCCACGGGCCGACCGTGCCGCCGATGCGACCGACCGATCGGGTCATTACGATGCGTCGCGTCAATCGAGCCGGAACGCGGCCTCGAAGCGCTCGGCAAACGCATCGAACTCGGCTTCCGGCAGATGGTTGATGCCGCCCGCGCGCTTGCGCCCGCCGCCGGTCGAGAAGCCGCGGCAGAACTCGTCCGCGCCGATCGGCCGGCCGTCGGGCACGCGTACGCTGACGACGAGCCCGCCGTCCGCGCGCGGCGACAGCACCGCGAGCGCCGCATGCGGCGCGTTGCGCATCCGCTCGTTCGCGAGCATGCCGGTCGCGCGCCGCGCCCACGGGAGATCGGGCATCCGCACGAGCGTCGCGCCCGGCACCTCGCGCACCGGCGCGAGCGCGCATGCGCGCGCCATGTCGTCGCGGTAACCGTCGCGCAGCGCGGCGAACACGGCCGTCTCGCGCACGAAATCGAGCGGATCGATGCACGGCAGCATCGCGTCGGCGAGCGCCGCCGGATCGAAATGCAGATCGCCGACGCACTCGCCGTATGCGTTGTAGTTCAGATAGCGCCCGAGTTCCGCGAGCACGCAACGCTCGGCTTCGTCGACGCCGTGCTCGCGCGCCAGCGCATCGCCGAGCGCCGGCAGCTCGTCGCCGAATGCCGCGACGATCGCCCAGCGCGCGTACCGGCCGCCGAGATGGCGGTTCACGATCGCGCTGGTGCAGACGTCGGCCGCCGTGTCGATATGCGCGTCGAAGCGCGGATGGTCCGGCAGTTCGCCTGCAAAGTGATGATCGAAGTAACGGACCGTCGCGCCGTCGCGCAGCAGCCGCGCGCACGCGTCGCGGTTCTGGTCGTGCGACACGTCGAGCACGGTGACGAGGTCGCCTGCGCCCGCGTCGATACGCTCGAGCAGCCTGATGTCGCGCTTCACGCCGGTCACGAGCGTGCCCTGCACGCGTTGCGCGAGCCGCAACTGCTGAAGCGCGCACAGGCCGTCCGCGTCGCCGTTGAACGCGAACACATGCCGCGCGTACTGGTTGTCCTGCATGATCCGTTGCTCCGTCGTCAAGGCATGAAATCGCCGCGGTTCGCGGCGAGCGTCGCGCCCGTCGCCGGGTTCGCACGCGAGGTATTTTGCCGCAACCGCGAGCGCATCCGTCGATGGAACGTAGCCGCCCTCCGCCGCAAACGGCTGGCGAGTCGCCTGCGCGTCGTTGAACGCGATCGCGCCGAGCTTCTTCATATGCAGTACGACCTCCCGCGAGGGCACCGCTCGTCGCGACGGCAACTGGCTTGATGTCATACGTCATCAGATGTTTCGAGCAGAACATCTCTTGTCGAAAACTTCACCATCATTGGGAGATTTCCGGGTAAACCCGCGACGCCATCCCCGATACTCCGGCGTACCATGTCATACGACGACGTACTACACAAACCGCCACCCAGACGCCGACGCGGGGCCACCGCCCCGTCCGCCGCCCGACCGGAGACACCGTTGAACCCGCCCTCGTCCGCCCTGCCCGGCCGCGACCCGCTCGCATCCGCCGTCTCGAAAGTGAAGTGGCACGTGCTGCCGCTCGTGCTGATCATGTTCATCGCGAACTACATCGACCGCGTGAACGTCGGCTTCGTCGATCGCCATCTCGAAGCGTCGATCGGCATCGGCGCGGCCGCGTACGGGCTCGGCGCCGGGCTGTTCTTCGTCGGCTATGCGCTGTTCGAAGTGCCGTCGAACCTGCTGATGCAGCGCTACGGCGCGCGCGTATGGCTGGCGCGGATCATGGCGACGTGGGGCATCGTCGCGGCCGCGATGGCGTTCGTGTGGAACGACACGTCGTTCTACGTGCTGCGCTTTTTGCTCGGCGCGGCCGAGGCCGGCTTCTTCCCCGGCGTCGTGCTGTACCTGTCGCAATGGCTGCCGCCGCAGGAGCGCGGCAAGGCGATGGCGATCTTCCTCGGCGGCTCCGCGTTCGCGTCGGTGCTGTCCGGGCCCGTCACCGGCGCGCTGCTGTCGATCCACGGCTTCGGCCTCGAAGGCTGGCAATGGATGTTCCTGATCGAGGGGCTGTTCTCGGTTGCACTGTGCGGCGCGAGCTGGCTGCTGCTGAAATCGCATATCCGCGACGCGACGTGGCTCACGCCGGCTGAACGCACGGCGCTCCAGAACGCGCTCGACGACGAGCGCGCCACGCGCGACGTCCGCTCGAACGTGCCGGTGCGCGCCACCACGCTGCTGCGCGATCCGCAGATCATGCTGTTCTGCTTCCTGTACTTCTCGATCCAGCTGACGATCTACGCGGCCACGTTCTGGCTGCCGACCATCATCCGCAAGATGGGCGGCCTCACCGATTTCCAGGTCGGCCTGTACAACACCATTCCGTGGATGATCGCGATCGGCGCGATGTACGGCTTCGCGGTGCTGTCGTCGAAATGGAAGCATCCGCAGCGCTGGCTCGCGTTCGCGCTCGTGCTCGCCGCGTGCGGGCTGTTCGCGTCGACGTCGCCCGATCCGGTGTGGTCGTTCGCGTCGATCTGCTTTGCCGCGCTCGGCTTCAAGGCGGCGGCGTCGCTGTTCTGGCCCATCCCGCAGGGCTATCTCGACACGCGCGTGGCCGCGGCCGTGATCGCGCTGATCAATTCGGTCGGCAACCTCGGCGGCTTCGTCGCGCCGACGGCCTTCGGCTATCTGAAGCAACATACGGGTTCGATCACGGGCGGGCTGTATGCGCTCGCGATCGCTTCGCTCGTCGCCGCGGTCGCCGCGCTGTTCGCGCGCACGCAGCGGCGCAGCGATCCGCCGCGCGGCCGGCCGGCCGACGAATCCCTCACGCACGCCTCGATGCTCCGCCATGCCGAACACTGACCGCCTGACCGTCGTCGTCTCGAATGCCGCCGACGGCGACCTCGCCACGTTCTCCCTCGCCGGCGACGGCACGCTCGCGCCGCTCGCCCGCTATCCCGCCGCCGACGTCGCGATGCCGATCGCCGTGCAGGCCGACCGCACGCGGCTCTACGTCGCGACGCGCGGCGAACAGCCGACGATCGTCGCATTCCGCATCTCCGCCACGGGCGCGCTCGCGCGCATCGGCACGACCGCGATCGACGCGAGCCATGCGTACCTGTCGCTCGACCGCAGCGGCCGCTGGCTGCTCGGCGCATCGTACGGCGGGAATTCGCTGAGCCTCTACGATGCGGCACGCGTGCGCGACGGCGACGGCGCGCCGCTGCAAGTCGCGGGCGGCATCGCGAACGCGCACGCGGTGATCGTGTCGCCGGACGACCGTTTCGCGTACGTCAGCTCGCTCGGCTCGGACCGCGTGTTCGGCTTCGCGCTCGTCGAGGACGCCGCCGGCTTGCGCGCGGTCGAACACGGCGAGACGCGCGTGCCGGCCGGCTTCGGTCCGCGTCACCTGCGGTTCGCGGATGACGGCCGCACGCTGGTCGTCGTCAGCGAATTCCAGGGCACGCTCGCAACCTTCGCCCGCGACACCGACACCGGCCGGCTCGGCGACGCACGCGTGAGTGCGCGCCACCCGGCCGTGGCCGACCTCGCGCAAGGCCATGCGCGTCCGCCCGCCCCCGCCGAGCCGTCCGTGTGGGCCGCCGATCTGCACCTGACGCCCGACATGCGTTTCGCGTACGTCAGCGAACGCACGTCGAGCCGGTTGCTCTGCTATCGCCGCCACGAAGACGGCTCGTTCGAGCCCGCACACGCGACGGCCACCGAAACCCAGCCGCGCGGGTTCGCGATCGATCCGTCGGGACGCTGGCTCGTCGCCTGCGGCGAACAGTCGGAACACGTGGCGGTGTATGCGATCGCGCCGGACGACGGCACGCTGTCGCTGCACGCGCGCGTGCCGGGAGGCCGCGGCGCGAACTGGATCGCGATCGTCTGAAGGCAGGAAGGCTTGAAGAAGCGTCGGCGCGCGAGCGGGAGCCGGCACGCCGATGCGGGCCCGGCGTTCAGCGCCGCTCGCTCGGCGCAACGCCCGTCCAGCGCTTGAACGCGCGCGTGAAATTGGCGCGGTCGGTATAGCCGACGCGCGCCGCGATCTCGTCGACCGGCAGCCGTGTGCCTTCCAGCAGCCGCAGCGCGTCGCGCAGCCGGATCTCGTCGAGCAGCGCCGAATAGGTCGCGCCGTATTCGGCGAGCTTGCGCTTGAGCGTGCGCGCCGACACGTGCAACTCGCGCGCGACGGCGTCGACCGACGGATAGCCGCCTTCGTCGCAGATCAGCAGATTGCGCACGCGCTCGACGATGCTCTCCGCATAACCGAGCCGCGCGAGCTCCGCCTCGCACTGCTGGACGATCATCTGCGCGGTCTGCGCGTTCGCGGTGCCGATCGGCTCGTCGAGCAGCGCGGCGTCGCACCGGATGCGGTTCGCGCTCGCATCGAAATGGCAGCGCGGCAGCCGCGCGCGATAACGCTCGAACCACGGCGGCTCGGGCCATTCGAAGTGGAGTTCGGCACGCGACTGCAGCGTGCGCCCCGGGGTCGGATACAGCAGCGAATTGAACAGGATCGCGGTCTCGACCAGGAAGTTTTCCACCGCGAACTGGCGCAGCCGGCCGAGCGGAAACGCTTCGAACACGTCGATGTCGACGATGCCGTCGAGCTGCGCGAGCCGCACCGAGAAAAACGGCACGCGCGTCGGCAGGTAACGGATGCCGAGCGCGATCGCCTCGCCGAGCGTCGCGCAACTCATCAGCCCGAAGCCGATCAGCCCCGCCTTCGTCAGGCTGCTGCGCAAGCCGATCTCGATCGCGATCGACGGATCGCCGGTCGCATCGAGCAGGTTGAACACGATCGTCGCCTGCTGCAGCGGCGTGATGCGCGCATCGGGCTGCGCGAGCCGGTCGCGCTCGACTCCCGAGCCGGCGAGAATGCGGCCGCCGTCGATGCCGCGCTCCTCGGCCAGCATCAGCATGAACAACGCATACGCGGACGACACCGTCGCCTTGTTCAACTGGCGCGCGGCATCCGGAACGGACGGGACCATGCGGCTCACTCCGGGCGGTTTCGGCGGATTGTAGCGTCGCTGGCCCGCAATGACACCGCGGCGGCACTCTAGCCACGTATCGGCGCATCGACCGCGGATTGCCGGCCAACGTGGCCCGAAATGACACCACCATTGGCACCGCCGGCCCTCGCATGCGCTCCGGCACGCGCCTATGCTTGTCATATCGGCATTGCGCCCTACTCTTTCCGCACGGATTCCGGTCGATGAGCCTACCCGCACGAACCGTCTTTCGAAACGACGCCGACAAGGTCGCGTACGTCCGCCGCGAAGTCAACGCCGCGAGCGACGTGATCCGCGCGCGCTTTCCGCTGCTCGACAACCAGAACCTCGTCGGCGCGACCGTGATGGCCGTGTCGGTGAGCGCGATGCTCGCGATCGCATGGCTGTATGCGCGCGGCGCGATCGCGTGGTACGTCGCGCTGCCGCTCGCCGCGTTCGTCACGTCGCTGATCCACGAGCTCGAGCACGACCTGATCCATCTGATGTACTTCAAAAAGACGCCGTGGGCGTATCACCTGATGATGGCGCTGTGCTGGCTCACGCGGCCCGGTACGATCAACCCGTGGACGCGCCGGCGCATGCACCTGCATCACCACAAGGTGTCGGGCGGCGAATCGGATCTCGAGGAATTCGGCATCACCAACGGCGAACGCTGGGGGGTGAAGCGCCTGCTGATGATCGCGGACGGCATGCTCGTCGTCGTGCTGCGGCCCGCCGCGATGCGCCGCAAGGTGAAACAGTACGTGGCCGCGCAGCCGGTGCAGGATCCGTCCGAGCGCCTGCAGTTGCGCGTCGAGCAGGTGTCGTCCTACATGCCGATCGGCCACCTGTACTACACGCTATGGCATGCGTTCGTCGTCTATCACGTCGGCCTGTTCGCGCTGCATGCATTCGGCTACGCGGTGACGGTGCCGGCCGTCGTCGAGCACGTGATGCGCGTCGTCGATTTCCTGGCGGTGGTGTGGCTCGGGCCGAACTTCGTGCGCAGCTTCTGCATCAACTTCGTCAGCTCGAACATGCACTATTTCGGCGACATCGATTCGCGCAACGTGATCCAGCAGACGCAGGTACTGAACCCGTGGTGGATGCTGCCGTTCCAGCTGTTCTGCTTCAATTTCGGCAGCACGCACGCGATCCATCACTTCGTGGTGCGCGATCCGTTCTACATCCGGCAACTGACCGCGCGCACCGCGCACGCGGCGATGCGCGAAGTCGGCGTGCGCTTCAACGACGTCGGCACGTTCGCGCGCGCGAATCGCTGGGGCGGCTATCGCCCGTCTCGCGGCACGCACCCCGCGCAAGCCGACGCGTAACGCCGACGGCGCGCGTCAGCGCATCGGCGCTTCATCGATCGCCGATCGGCGGCATCGGCCCCTGCCCGCGGATCCACGACCAGTTCGCGAGTTCGGCCATTTCCTTGTCGCCGCGGCTGTCGCCGTATGCGAACAACTGCTGCGGCGGCCGGTCGCCCCACCATCCGCGCAGCCGCACGACCTTCTGCGGCCCCCAGCAGTTCTCGCCGTCGAGCCGCCCGGCGAAGACGCCGCGCTCGAACGCGAGCCGCGTCGCCAACACGGCGTCGAAGCCGGCCGTCTTCGCCCACTTCTCCAGATACAGCGAAGGCGACGCGCTGACCAGCACGACTTCATGCCCGCGCGCGCGATGCTCGCGAATGCGCTCGAGCATCTCCGGACGCACGAGGTTCGGCAGATAGCTGTCGACGAACCTGCGCGCCTGCGCATCGAGCGCGTCTTCGCGGATCGGCCCGAACGCGAACGATGCGAACTTCGCCTTCGCGTCGCCGCGCGACAGCAGCCCGGCCTTCATCGCGACGATCCACGGCAGCGCCCGCAGCCCGGCCCACGCGAAACGCGGCGTGCCGACCGCATGGCGGACGAAATGGCGAAAGCTGTCGGTAGTCGTGATGGTGCCGTCGAAATCGAAGGCGGCGACGATGCGGTCGGTCATGGAGAATCGGCGGGAAAGCGATGAGATGCCCGGGAAGATAGCAGACTCGCGGCCACGCGCGTGAAACCGTGGCGCCCCCCGACACGAGACCGCGCGCGCCGAAGCGCATGCGCTCGTATCGTTCGCTCAGCGCGACGGCCGCGCGGCCAGCGCCGCCGGCAGCACGACGTTCATCAGGTGATCGGCGCGCGACAGCAGGTCGGTCACGCGCTCGTCGAGCCCGCGCAGTTGCGCCGGCTGCATCCGGATCTGCTGCACGGCCTGCCCGACGATGTTGCGGCGGTCGAACAGCGTGCGCTCGACGCCCGCATCGTCCGGCGCCCGCACGACGTCCGACACCGCGCTCAGCGCCGCGAGCACGACCACGAGGTTCTCCTCCGCACGGCGAACCTCCGCGGCGAGCGCCTCGGTACGGCGCGGGAAAAAGCCGAGCGACTGCTTGAGCGCGCCGAGCGCCGCGCGGTAGTCGACATGGCCGGACGCCGCACCGAACCAGCGTTCGAACATGCCGGCCTTGCGTGTCGCCTGCGCGAGCAGCCCCGCCATCATGTCGGCCGCGCCGAGTTCGTTGAATTCGCGCGTCGTCGCCGCGACGGCCTCGACGAGGTTGCCGGCCGTCTCCAGCGCGCCGTCGCCGATCGTCGCGACCGTCGCGAGCTTCAACGGCACCAGTTGCCGGATATGCCGCTCGATGCGCGACGCGTAATCGGGATAGAGATTGGGAAAGCTGGCCTGCGCGGCGCGGAAGCACGCTTCGAGCTGCGGATGATTCGATTCGCCGAACAGCGCGCGGCCGACCGCATCGGCGGGCGCCGTGCGCACGGCTCGATCGGACGCCGGCGCCGGCCCGAAGTCGAGCGCCTGGGGTGCAGGCCGCGCCGACGCACGCGCGACCGGCGCACCGGGCGCGGCCGGCGCGTCGAACGCAAGACGCCCGGGCGTGCGCTCGGGCGTCGTATCGAACTCGAGCCGCTTCGGCTCGTCGGACGGATTCGTCATCGCCGCTTCCTGCCCGGCGCGGCGGGGCGCCGCGCGCCGGGCTGCCGCCAGTCAGACCGCGCCGCCGTACGCGCGGACGAAATCGCCGAGGCCGCGGTTATAGCCCGCGCCGACCGCCTTGAACATGAAGTGGCCGTCGCGACGATAGAAGCTGCCGACCTGCACCGACGTCTCCATCGAGAAGTCTTCCTCGAGCGCGTACTTCGCGATCACCGCGCCCGACACCTCGTCGGCGATCTGGATGTAGCTGTTGCGAACCTGCCCGAAATTCTGGCGACGCGCTTCGGCCTGGTCGATCGTCACGACCACCGAGATTTCCTCGACGTCGGCCGCGAGCTTCGTCATGTCGATGAAGATCACTTCGTCGTCGCCGTCGCCGCTGCCCGTGCGATTGTCGCCGCTATGCACGACGCCCAGGCACTTCGACGAAGGCATTCCGCGCTTCGGGAAATCGTCGCCCGGCTGGATGAAGGTTTCCTTGCGCTCCATCGTGCGCACTTCGCTGTTGTAGAACACGAAATGCTGATCCGAGATCAGTTTCGGATTGTTCTGCGCGTCGTACTTGCACAGGAACACCGACACGTCGAGATCGAAATCCGTGCCCGTGTCCGTCGCGTTCGCGTCCCAACCGAGACCGATGCGGAATTTCTGCGTGCCGGGCGCTTCCTTCGACAGGTTGACGCGACCGCCTTTCGACAAATTGATCATCTGAACCTCTTGTGCTGGAACCGCCGTTGCGCCGGCGGCGATGCCGGGCCGCCCGCGGCGGCCCCTTCGTTGATGCTGTTTGCGCCGCGTGACGCGCGCTTACTTGCCCGCCACCACCGCGCGGTCTTCCTTGCGCTGCACGACGATCGACGACCACACGGCCGCGGCGATCATCGCCGCGCCGATCAGGCCCGTGACGACCTCCGGCACCTCGAATTTCACGCCCAGGAACATGATCGTCGCGAGCGCGCCGATCGCCCAGAACGCGCCGTGCTCGAGAAAGCGGTACTGCGCGAGCGTGCCCTTCTTCAGCAGCACGAGCGTCATCTCCCGGATGTAGGCCGCGCCGACGCCGAGGCCGAGCGCGATCAGGAAGATGTTGTTCGACAGCGCGAACGCGCCGATCACGCCGTCGAAGCTGAACGACGAATCGAGCACTTCCAGATACATGAAACCCGCGACGCCTTCGCGCACCACGCGCGTGCCCGTGTCCTCGCCGCCAACCAGGTCGCCCACGCCGTGCGCGATCACGAAGCCGATCACGCCGAACGCGCCCGCGAGCAGGAAGCTCACCTGCTCGGCCGCCGGCACGTAGAACGACGCGACGATCACAATCGCGAGCGTCAGCGCCACCTCCAGCGCGGTGATGCGGCCGAGATGGCGCATCGGGCCTTCGAGGAAGCCGATCCAGTGCTCGTCCTTCTCGGTATCGAGCATGAACTTGAAGAACACCATCAGCAGGAACGCGCCGCCGAACGCCGACACCTCGTGATGCGCGGACGTCAGCACCGCCGCGTACTTGTCCGGCGATTCGATCGCGAGCGTCAGCGCATCCCACAGGCCGATGTGGCCGATCACCGCGACGATCAGCAGCGGGAACACGAGCCGCATGCCGAACACCGCGACGGGGAGGCCGAACACCATGAAGCGGTTGCGCCACTTCTCCGACCAATTCTTCAGCACCGATGCGTTGACGACCGCGTTGTCGAGCGACAGCGAAATTTCGAGCACGCACAGGACCGCGACGATCAGCATGTCCTTCACGCCGCCGAGGAGATAGGCCGCGATCAGCGCGAGCGCCGTGAGCGACAACGGGATCTTGAAGTCTTTCAACATGATGGGGTAATCGAGTTCAGAAAAATGGGCAGGCGGCACGCGCTTACTTCGCGCGTACCCAGTCGCAGAATTCCTGCGTGATCAGTTGTTCGTAGATCTGTTCATCGCTGAGGTCGAGCGATTCGAGATGCAGGAAGCCGACGTTCGGCATTTCGTCCGCGACTTCCGCAAGGAAGTCGAATTCGCTCGGATCGCCGACGCCGACGAGCGACCAGTACAGCGGGAAATGCTGCGATTCGGCCAGCAACTGGCGCACGCGCTTGCGGTCGTTCTTCGGGTTCTGGCCGTCGGTGACGAACAGCACCCACGCGGGCAGATGGCCGTTCACGGGCGCCGAAGCGGCCGGCGCGGACGTGTCGTCCGCACCGCCGAACAGCCGGCTCAGGAAGCCGCGCTTTTCCTCGCGCTTCGGCTCCGGCGCGCGGAAGAAGAAGTCGACGATGTCGTTCATCACCGGCGCGTACTGCGTGCCGCCCCACTTGTCGATCCGCGCGTTGAGCACATGGTCGGAAATGTACGAGCCGTAGTTGTCGGGCGTCGCGGTCGGCAGGCGGTCGTAGCCTTCGGTGAAGGTCCACGTGTCGACTTCGCCGTTGTCGTCGAACTTCAGGGCGATGCCGAGAATCCGGTCGTGCGTCTCCTGGATCACGCCCGACTGGTACAGCGGCTTCGCGGAGCCCGAGATGTCGAGCGCCGCGCCGACACGCACGACGGGCGGCTTCAGGATCTGACGTTTTTCGAGGACGATCGCGACCTTCGCCGCGCGTTTCTCAAGCGTAATCATGCAGTGTTCTCTCGGTTCTCTTAGTTGTGCTTCGGAGCGAATCGGGTGATCAGGTCCTGTTCGAGCTGGCGCAGGCGCGGCGCGTCCTGCTCGCGCTGGCGTCGGCCGTCGGCGATGATCTGCGTGATGTCGTCGAACGCGCCGAACAGCTGCTGCTGCGCGTATTCGAACGTGTCGGTCGAGATCACCGGACGCTGGCCGAGCTTCGCGACTTCCTGCGCGTTCCGGCGATTCAGGTCGGCCTGCGCGCGGATCGCCTCGTCGGCCGCGTCGTACGTCGCGTTCGCGAGCGCCGCCGCGCGCTTCGTGCCGAGCTGCTCGAGATAGAGCGCGAACGCGTTGGTCCACGCGGGGATCAGCACGGTCTTGATCGTCATGAACTTCGACGTCAGCGTGCGTTTCTGGTCCTGCTCCATCCGGATCTGCGGCGCGAGCTGCTTCGACATCAGCATCGCGCGATCGAGGTCGTCGAGCTTGCTTTCGAGTGCGTCGACCTTGCGCTTCACGTCGAGCAGGCGCTGCGCGGCGAATGCGTCGTCCGCCGGCTGCTGGCCGGCCGCGAGATGCGCGCGCAGCGCCGCGAGCGCCGTTTCGCCTTGCGCCTTCGACTGCGCGAGCGCCTGGTGCAGCGCGTAATTGTCGTTGTACATCCGCTCGAGCTCGTCGATGCCGGCCTTCTGGCGCTGCGCATGGTTTTCGAGCTCGACGACGAGCGTGTCCATCCGCTTGCTCACCGACTCGTATTGCGACAGCAGCTTCTCCTTGGTCGAGCGGAACAGCCGCGTGACCTGCGTGAGCAGCCCGCCCTTGTCGGCGCCGCGCGGGTCGAGCCCCTTCGCGGTCGCGATCAGCTCGTTGAGCTTGTCGCCGAACTGGTCGGCATCCGACGCGCGGACGCTCGCGAGAATTTGCTGGGAGAAGGCGGCGATGCGCGTGCCCTGCGTCGCGCCGAGCTGGTCGATCTCGTCGACGGTGATCAGGCGCGCATGTTCCGTCGGTGACGCTGCCGATGCCGGCACGACGACGTTGGCGACGGCGGCCGGCACGGCGACGGGTGACGAAGACGAGGTGGACGGACGATCGCTGACCGCATCGGATTTGTTGTCGTCGAATAGCGGCTTCATGTGGCTACCACGTTTCCTTTTCTGCTTTTTGCTACGTGTTGTCGTGCGCGCAAGGCGCGCTTGCGCGATTGCCGTCGTGCTCTCTCACGGGCGGCAGACGGACAATAAAGGGGGACGGTGCGGTGCGTCAAGCCGGGCAATTCTTTCAATTGCCATACGATTCGTAAGACATGCGATAGGAATTCCGATACGGCCTCCGATATGTCAGGACCCGTGCCTTGATGGAGCGCGAATCCGGATTTCCCCGTGCACATCGGCAAAGAGAAGTGGGAAGCTTTTTGAAAGAATAGGCCTCTCGCTATTCCGCTGATTGTTACAGATTGCTTAACGCGGGTGTCGCGTCCTAGTACGAGTAGCCTTGCGACGTCGGGCGCGCGTCGTGACGGCGGCCCCACCACGGCAAGTACGCGTTGTTCTCTCCGCGTGCGCGGAACCAGTCCTTGTCGGGATCGATCGGCGTCAGCTTCGACGGCGCGACGACGACCACGGCCGTCGGACGCTCAGCGTCGGTCGTGCCCGCCACGAGCACGTTTCCGCCGAGATGATTTGCGCGGCCGATCGCGAGCGCCACATCGGTCAACGCCGCGCCGGCCCCCATGTCACCGAGCAGTGCCGACGTGTTGAAGGTCGCGCCGCGGAGGTCGCTTTCCGGCACGGCTTCCGCGAGCCCTTGCAAAAGGGACGCGGCCCTTGCCGAAGCGGCAGCGCTGCCCTTGCCTGCATCGTGGATAACGTAGTTCAGCGACGAGACCGTAACGCCCGCATTGGCTGCCGCCGCATCGATCGTCGACTTCCATGCCGGCACCGCGCGGCTCCCGTTCTGCTTCGCGTCGAGATCCTTAACGCTGCCTTGCGCCGCCTTGCCGATCCATGCCAGCGGTTCGCGCTCGGTCTTTAGATCCGGGCCCGCGAGGAACAGCACCACCATGTTCTCATTGATCTGTTCGTCGTACGGGGGAAAACTTGGCGAGTCCCAGTTCATCACCCACACGCTTTTGTCGGGATGCGCGGCCAGGTAGCCCAGCGCGGCGTTCAGCGACGTGAAGCCGGCATTTCCGTGGCCCGACGTCACGTGCACGTCGGGCGGCGTATCGCGGCTCCATAGATTTTTTGCGGAGGGGTTGCCGATTTCATACATGTTTACCATTTCGTCGCGCAAGAATGCTCCGGCGTCGACCGGGTCGAGCCGACCGGCAGGAAGTGCAAGTTCGACATGCACCCCAGCCAGTTCACGCCACTCACGTTTGTACTTCGCGCCGATGGTGTAAAAATAATCGGGGTTCATCACGTAGCGCGTCCGAAACAACACGAGAAGTTCGCGAACATATTTCTTGTAGAAACCCACGAACGACTCGCGCCCCCATTGCCCGTCCGCGACGATGGAAACCGCCTGCAAGGTCGAGTATTTTTTGGGGTTTGTGCGCACCATATCGTCGTTGGCATTCGGCTTCACCAACCCGAGCGTCCACAGCAATTGCCACTCGGTCGGATAGTCACGACGCTGCAGCGGATTGAGCCATTCAAGCCCGACAACTTGAGCAACAAACGGCGCGGCAGACGCACCTTCGACGGATTGCGTCGATGCAGCGCGCGTCTCAACCCGCAATGGCGAGCACGACAAGAGCGTCGCCATCACGATCGAGACGCACCCGATACGTCTGGCAAGAGTGAAGCAGTGCATGAATACCCCGATCGAACCGGCCAACCCGCGCGCCGGTCCGCAAATTCATTCCCGTCCGGACGACGCTAGACTCGAAATCAGCGTTGCACCGCACGATGTCTTGTGACCATCGAATGCCGCCGGTTTCCCGTCGACGATGACCTGCGGATCGCCTTCGGCGATAAAGCAGGCCTGATGGCCCGCGATCGGGCAGACACACGTGTCACCGAGCCGGGCGACCGGCCGCCCCATCACTTCGCTGACCGTACTGCCGGTCACGACCTGACCGCCGTGGCTCGTTGCGTCGCCGACCCGAATGATGCCGCGCATGCGCGCTCCTTATTCCGAATAGCCTTGCGATGCCGGACGTGCGTCGTGACGGCGCCCCCACCACGGCAAATACGCGTTGTTCTCGCCGCGCGCGCGGAACCAGTCCTTGCCGGCGTCGATCGGCGTCAGCTTCGAAGGTGCGACGACGACGACTGCCGTCGGATGCTCCGCGTCGGTCGTTCCGGCTACGAGCACATTTCCACCGAGGTGATTCGCGCGACCGATCGCCAGCGCCACATCGGTCAGCGCCGCACCGGCGCCCATGTCACCGAGTAGCGCCGATGTATTGAAGGTCTGCGTACGGAAATCGTATTCGGGCAGTACTTCCGTCAGCGTCTGCGACAGTGACGCAATGCGTGTCGATGCAGCATCGCTGCCCTTGCCCGCATCGTGCACGATGTAATTCACCGACGACACCGGCACGCCTGCATTACTTGCCGCCGCATCGATCGTCGACTTCCATGCCTGCACCGCGCGGCTCGCGCCTTGCTTGGCCTCGAAATCCTTGACGTTGCCTCGAGCAGCCTTGCCGATCCATGCCAGCGGCTCACGCTCGGTCTTCAGGTCCGGACCGGCAAGGAACAGCACCACCATGTTCTCGTTGATCTGTTCGTCCTTCGGCGGGAAACTCGGTGCGTCCCAGTTCATCACCCACGCGCTTTTGTCCGGGTGGGCGGCCAGATAATCCAGTGCCGCGTTCAGCGACGTGAAGCCGGCATTGCCCTGCCCCGATGTCACGTGAACATCGGGCGGCGTATCGCGGCTCCACAGATCTTTCGCAGACGGGTTGCCGATCTCATACGCATTAACCATTCTATCGCGCATATACGTCTTTGCGTGCTCTGAGTCCAGACGCCCGGACGGAATCGCGAGCTCAACACGAATACCCGCCAACTCACGCCAATTTCTTTTATCGTCTGATTTAACGGTATAAAAATAATCGGAATTTGTTACATATCGAGTACGAAACAAAACGAGCAATTTATCGACATATTTTTCATAAAATCCCTCGAACGATTCACTCCCCCACTGACCATCTGCCACAATGGAAATCGGCTGGAGCGTCGTGTACTTTTTCGGGTTCGTGCGAACCATATCGTCGTTTCTATTTGGCTTGACCAAGCCGAGCGTCCAAAGCAGTTGCCACTCCGTCGGATAGTCTCGTCGCTGCAGTGGATTCATCCACCCAAGACCCACTACTTGCGCCACAAAAGGTCTTGGCGATTCCGCGGTCGCGCCCGCGTTCACCTTGTCAACCGACGAAGCGGCTACAGCTTTCGGCGTCGCCAGAACTGTCGTCAACGCAAACGCCACGATTGCCAGCAGGCCCGGCAGCAACACTATTCGCTTCATCAACTCCCCCAAATTTGATAATCCGTTAGTCGCGTCACCCACAGCGATCAACAGGGCCAGCGAGACTGACGAGCTCGCAATCATCACAACGCACGCCAACCCCGCACGACGAGGCCATGTGGCAATGATGGTACTCATAGAATACCCCCCATCTTCAGGAAGAATCCCCCATCTCGCTCGTCATGTATTTTTGATGGCATTACAGCGGCCTTATCGTCCTTCACCCAGTCCTGTAGAAATTTCCCATCCATCTTTCCAAACGAAAAATACTCTGAAAATTTCCGACTCGGATTGTCTTTATTCAATCCATCGACAAACCGCCAATCAGCCTCAATCCTCAGTTTGCAGAAATCAAGCTCCGTCAAATAACACAGCCCAATTGCCACATCATAGGCCAACGCCTTTTCAGCATGGTCCTTGTTGGTCATGATGGTCGAATGATTGGTGGGGTTATTCTTGTCCCCGCCGTTCAGAATCTGAAATATCTCGTTGTTCCGCCATTCGGTATAGTCAGCGCTCGCTGCCCCCGGATTGTCCTCCCCGACCACATTTCCGTCCTTGTCGACCCAGCGACGATTTCCGGATCTGCGCGCTTCCATGCGAAGAATCGAATGATCTTCATACCGCTGCGCAGCTTCGGATGCAGTATCCCCCTGCGCCTTCAGCGCATCACCCTCTGTCTTGAATTTTTCCGACTTCGCGTCGAAGTTGTCGTACGGATCGTCATCCCGCTTGTTCTCCTTGTTGGCGTCACGCGCAGCCGACGGCGGGTCGTAACTCTCGTTGAAGCTCCCTTCCTTGATCGGTTTCCCTTGCGCATCGCAAGCGCCCGATGGTTTGCCATAACGGAACGCCTGCGGGAGGAAGCGAGTCTCCTTATCGAGCATCGGTGCCGTGATCGGGATTTCCCAGTCTTTTGGCGGATCGGCATTGACCTTCATATCGGTCAAATTAAACAGATAGAGGGCGGGACTCGTTATCAGCGTCATGAACTTCGGGAACAACCCTTCATTGGAATGCATACCTCGTCCAAGACCATATCGCGCAGGCGGTGATGGCGGATACCAGAAACCTTCCTTCTGGTTCTTGTCCTTGCGCCAGTCGTCCTGCCAATACCGATAGAGCTTGTTCTCTCCGCCCACCTCGAAATTCGACGCGAATACGCGTTGCGAAAAAACACCCCACCCGTTCGTCGAATTGATTTCATCGATACTCATCCCGCGCCAGCCGATTCCCTGAACGGTCAAGGCGGAAATGACCTGATCGTGCGGGCAACAGTACAGCGTCACTCTCCCGTAGGTGTTCTTCTGGTACAGCCCATGCGCCTCTCGGTCCTCGGCTGCGCTATACGGTTTGCCCCCGTTCTTCGACGGTCTCGCGTTTTCCATCGCCCGATCGAGATCCTCCGCAGGCATCTCGAGCTCGGCCCGCGCACGCAGGATATCGAAGTACTCTCTCAGCGTTTCCTTGCGCGCGACATAGGTCTCGCGCCCCACGCGCCCGTTCTTGTCGCGCACCCCGCGCTGGGCCCACGAGTCGGTCATGTTGGCTTCGACGAGACTGTACGGGGGATTGGCGAGCACATAGGTGTCGGCCACGCAGCGCCCTTTCTTGCCCCACTGATCCGTCACCTCGGGCAACCGGTCACCGAGGAACGCTGCGGCGAGACCGATCATGTTTCCCTGGCTGTGGCACACGATCGTGATCGGCGCGTCGGCCTGTCGCTTGCGGATCGATTCGACCAGGCGTGCCAGCCGCAGTGCGCCAAGCACACCGTAAGTGCGCGGTGGCGTGGAGTAGATTTTTCGATTGCCGATGCCGTTCATGTGCTGGACGGTCAGCCACAGAAAAAGCCGATCGTTCAACCCGTCGTTCCACAGATCCGGCAAACTCGTACACCCGCCCGCGAACGGACCACCGCCCCAGTAATTCTTCTCGTTGAGCATGATCTTGTCGCCATACTTCTTCAGCTCCTCGGTGTTGGCCGAATAGCCCCACCGGAAATGAATGACGGGCGAAAAAGACGGATCGGGCTTAATGTACGTCCGCGACGACATGTCCGGATTCAGGAAACCGTCTGGCGTCAGGCTTTCGATATAGCTGACCGGCGTCATCTGCCCGGCCACCGGCCCCCAATGGAACAGCTGATCGTCATAACGCCCCATGCGCCGGTTCAATCCGGCACACAACCCCTTCTCGGCCTCCTTGAACCATTCCCCTTCCGAATTCACCCCGTGCACGAAAATGACGACGCCCGGCAACGGCATCTGCATCACGCACTCGAGGTCGTTGCGGTTGAACAGCGTCGTCCCCAGTCCACCGCCCACCGGAGTCTGCGACGGGTCGTCCGTCGACGGTTGCCCGCCCGGGTTCTGCGCAAAGTTGTAGTTCGACATGTTGTTTTTCTTGAAGACTCAACTCAGGTTCTAGACTTGAAGAAGCGAACCGCCAATTGTTCGAACTGATCGCTGCTGACTGGCGCCAGCTTGCCCTGCGCGTCGGTCTTCCCCTTGATCAATTCGCCCGACGCCTTTCGCACCTCGGCTTCCATGCCCTCGACCGGCTGCCCATCGGTGGCCCGGACCAGCTTCGGCACCCGCCCCAGCGAGCCCTGGTCGAACTTCGGAAAATCGGCGCTCATGCTCGCCGGCCCGGCCCACGTATGCGACGCCGACTTGACGGTGAAACTCCCCGGACACCCGAGCTCGATATCCCCGCCCTGCAGCTTCAGATACGCGCCGCCCGACGTCACGAACACGACCTGCTCGCTGGCCATACCCGCGAGCTTGCCGCCGCCCGCCGTCATCTGGATGTTCTTCGCCGAATCGATCTGCGTGTCGTCGTTCTGGCTCTGCAGCGCCACCTTTCCCTGGTTGGCGATCGCCGACACGCCGTCGCTGTGCGCGAACATCGCGACGCCATGCCCGGCCTGCAGGTTGATCCGCTGCCCGCTCGTGTACTGAAGATGGTTCTGCGCAACGACATCGACGTTACCGCCCGCGTGGGTCGTCACGGTCTTCGGCGTCGCCATGCTGATGCCGGCCGGCGCGGTGATGCCGATGGCCGCCATCGACGCGCCTGACGACTCACCGCCGCCGGACGCCTCGCCATTCGGCCAGCCTTTCACCGTGGTCATGAGCGCATCGTGCGGTTGCGTATCGGGCGCCACGCCCTGATGCTGGCCCGCGTAGTCGCCGAGACTCTTGAACAGCTCGACGCACTCCTGCATCAGTTGCAGATACTCGTCCCGAGCGAGGTGGCCGTCGCTCGCGCGAAGCCGCTCCCAGGCCGAAATCAGCATCGCCTTGCCGCTGCGAATCGCCACGTGCGCATCGCTGCGCAATTCGGCGCCCTCGCCGCGCGCCGCCCCCTGCCCGTTGTCGCGCGGCTGCGTCAGATAGCCGAGGTTCAGCTGACTGTACGCATGCTCGCTTGCCAGCTGGCTGCTGATCTGCCCGGGCGTATCGTCGAAGCGGATCTGGTTGTACCGCTGCCCCTTGATCTCCTTCGTCTTCGTGCCGGAAAGATAGCGGTTGCCCGGCAGCGCGCCGGTATGGCTGAAGGTCGCCGGCATGTTCGGCCCGTTGGCCAGTACACCCATCACGACGAGCCGGTCCGGATCGCCGCCGATGTGACCGATCAGCACTTCCATCCCGACGCGCGGCAATGTATTCGCACCGAAACTCGGCCCGGCGAGCGCGCACGCGACGCGTACCGGCGCACTGTCGGACGGCGTACCGCTCGTGCCGGCACCCTGTGCGTGCGTATGATCGTCCGGGCTCAGTCCCTGGATCTGCACACGGATGCGGCCCATTTCATCGCAGAACACCTCCTCGCCCTGCGGCCCGACGACGACCGCCGTCATCGGATGCACGGGCGGCAGATCGACGTGGGGATCGTAGGCCGGCGTCAGCGGCACGCCGCGGCGCACGCACGAGAACGTGTTCTCGTAGCGCCTGTCGTTTTCGTCGCCCGGCTTGCCGCTCACGTCGGTCGGCACTGCGTTGAACAGCACGCGGCTTGCCGCGAACAGCGATTGCGCGCGCTCGTTCAGTTCCTTCGGCAGGTTGTTCCGCACGCAATGATGAAGCGACGTGACGACGAACTGTCGCTGTTCGGCCTGCAACATGTCGAGTTGCGGATGCTCCGCGAGCGCAAACCAGTGACCGACGGCCAGATCGCGCACATTGCTCACGCCGTCGACGGATTCGGCGCGCAGTTCATGCGCCAGCATCCGGTCCTTGCCGATCCGGTCGAGATCGGACGACGAATCCCCGGCATGCGGGATATCGATGACGACGTCGGCCAGCAAATGCCCGAGGTCGTTGCCGCCGTCGCCCTGATCGATGATCGTCGCCTGCTCGGTTTGCGACATCCGGCCGCTCTTGTAGTCCCACGTCGGCCGAACGATCTTGCCCGGGATCAATCGGCGGCTCGTCGCCCACAGCGTGATCGAGTCGCGCTCTTCGGTGGCGGCGTCGCGATGGTAGCGGACGGTGCCGGCGGCCGTCTGCGGCAACTTCATCGAGTCGTCGGCAAAGACGAGCGTATGAACCGGCGTGTCGTGCGCATTGCCGCTCGCCCGTTCGCCGGCCTTGCCCGCCTTGACGAAGACGGTCGCCCCCTCCCGTCGCAACAGCCGCCGGATGAAATGCGCATCCGACTCGTTGACCTGCCTCGTGAGTTCACGCGCGGGATAACGCTCGGCTTGCAGACCGGACAGGTCGAACTCGAATGCGCCCGCGAGCGCCGAGCTGCGCTGGCGCCATTCCTGAAGCAGCACACCCAGGATGTCGGGCAGGCTCTTGGACCGGAACAACCGTGAATTGGTCCGCCGCTCCATCACGGACAGCACGTCGCGAATCGTCAGTTGGTAGCAGGTCAGTGAACCGTCCGATTGTCCGGTGCGAACGTCGGTGACAATACCGTTGATGGTATGGAGACGCCCACGATCGGTCGTCATCTCGACGGAGACTGGCAGCCCGATGAAGCTGCGGATCGGCAGATCGGCCCGTGCCGACACGCAGGTCAAATGCCCCTCGATACCGGTCATCAACCCTTCGCGGATATCGGCATACTGGAGCGCAAGCACTTGCTCGAGCGTTTTCTGGGCGGGCCCCCAGTTCATGCGAACCGGCCGATTGTTCTGATCGACCACCCCCGACGCAAACGTGCGTAGCAATTCGGCTGTATTCACAGCGTGACTCTCAGGATTTTGTTTGACTTCGTTGTTCGGCGAGCAATCACGCCCGCTGGTCCGCCCTGGGAGTGCCGCCCGTCTGATTTTCGGCGAGCATAGCAAATTTGTCAGATTGGTGACGGCTTTTTGACAGGATTTAGAATCTTTTTTGCGAAGCCCACAACGGGCTCAACCCTTCACATTCTTTCGAAACGGGCCGGTCCCGTCCCGTGCCCCTCGATCGTCGCTCCGGTCTCATTCCCGTCCGTGCCCGCATCCCCATTACGCGCCGAACGAACGGCATCGCCAAGTGACGAATCGTGTACCCGCCTCGCCTGTCGATACCGACCAACGTCGCGCCGAAATACCGATCGCCGGCCCACGTCACTCGTCCTGATGGCACGACGCTACGCCGCTTCCCCGCTCCATCACCGCGTCAATGCACGGCCTTGCGATACAGCGCAACGTACCCCGCGAGCATCAGCAGCAGCGATCCGCTGATCCGGTTCAGCCACTTCTCCCCGGCCGCCTTCCATACGCGAACCGAATGCACGCCCAGCAGCGCGTAACCGGTCATCCCGATTGCGTCGATGGCGACGATCGTCGCCGCGAGAATCGCGTACTGCGGCGCGATCGCATGCGACCGGTCGACGAACTGCGGCAGCAGCGCGGACATGAACAGGTAGTACTTCGGATTGCTCATCGCGACGAAGAAGCTCTTCAAAAAAGCGCCCCGGCGATCGGGCGTCGCGGGCACGCAAGGCTGTGCAGCCGCGGCCCCGCGGCTCGACATCAGCATCCGGATGCCGACATACGCGAGCCACGCCGCACCGAGCAGCTTCAGCGTCACGAACGCCGTTTCCGACGCGTCGAGCAACACGCCGAGGCCGAACCCGACCAGCGCGACGAGTACGACGTCGGCGGTGACGGCGCCGAGCATGCCGACCATCGCGTGACGCAATCCGTAGCGCGAACCGTTGCTCATCGCGAGCAACACCGTCGGGCCGGGCGTCGCGACACCGACGGACAGAATCAGCGCAAAGGCGAGCAAGGCGGAGAGCGACATGGCGTGGCGTTCCTTTTGAAGAGAGCGGTGCGGACGGCATCGACACGATCGGCCCGACGGACCACCGATACGGACGGTTTGTTACGACGAATACGGGCTTTGCATGATCGCATGTCCATCCCGACATCCGCCGGGCGGTTGAGCACCGTCGCCGGTGAACGGCACCCGGTTATCTCAAATAGTGGACTGATCTTTCCGTAAACGACAATGATTCTCGTTTACGCTAGACTCCGCCGCTCGATAGAAAAACACGTCCGCGACAGTACGGACGCGTCACGCCGCCCGGATTCCGACTCGCCGCCCCGGGATGGATCACCGACCACACCCGATTTGCGTCCCATGTCGACACGTTCGTTACCCGTCCGGCGTCTCACGCCGATTGCCTTCGGCATTGCGCTCGCCTGCACTTTCCCGGCCGCGGCCCGGGCCCAACAGGCCACTTCCGCCGCCAACGCAGCACCCGACTCCGCCATGCTGCCGTCGATCAACGTAACCGGCGCGGCCGAGCCGCTGCCCGGCGACCTCGCGCCGACCTACGCCGGCGGCCAGGTCGCGCGCGGCGCGGATTTCGGCGTGCTCGGCCGGCAAAAGGTGAGCGACGTGCCGTTCAGCATGACCACCTACACGTCGAAACTGATCGAGGACCAGCAGGCGCGCACGCTTGCCGACGTGCTCGACAACGATCCGGCCGTGCGCAGCGCCTCCGGCTACGGCAACTTCTCGCAGGTCTTCGTCATCCGCGGTTTCGAGCTCGCCGGCGACGACGTGTCGCTGAACGGCCTGTACGGCGTCACGCCGCGGCAGCTCGTCCAGACCGATGCGGTCGAGCGTGTCGACGTGTTCAAGGGCGCGAATGCGTTCCTGAACGGTGCATCGCCGAACGGCTCGGCGGTCGGCGGCGGTGTGAACCTGCAACTGAAGCGCGCGGACGACAAGCCGCTCACGCGCGTCACCGTCGACGGCGCCACGTCCGGCTCGCTCGGCACGCATGTCGACATCGGCCGCCGCTTCGGCAGCGAAGGCCAGTTCGGCGTGCGCGTGAACCAGTCGATCAGCGGCGGCGACACCGCCGTCGACGACGAGCGCCGCCGCAGCAACGTGACGGCGGTGTCGCTCGACTGGCGCGGCGACAAGCTGCGCCTGTCCGGCGACTTCCTGTATCAGCGGCAGCGGATCGACAACGGTCGCCCGGTCGTGCTCGTCAGCGGCAATCAGTTGCCCGCCGTGCCGTCCGCGACGCACAACTATGCGCAGCCGTGGAGCTTCAGCGAACTCGAGGACACGGTCGGCATCGTGCGCGCCGAGTATGACTTCCTGCCCGCGTGGACGGCCTACGTATCCGCCGGCGCACGCCATACGAACGAGCACGGCGACTACTACACGCCGACTTACTCGTCGTCCGGCACGACCGGCTCGCGCCTGAGCGTGCCGCACAAGGAAGATGCGCAGTCGGCCGAAGCCGGCGTGCGCGGCCGCTTCACGACCGGCCCCGTGTCGCACTTCGTGACGGCCGGCGCGTCGTTCATCCGCATCGACAGCCAGTCCGCGTACACGATGTCGAACGCGTTCCCGACGACGCTCTACGATCCGGCGCCGCTCGCGTCCCCGCCAACCGCCTATGCAGGCGGCGACATGAACGATCCGGGTACCATCACGAAGACTTGGCTGCGCAGCCTCGCGGTATCCGATACGCTCGGCTTCCTCGACGACCGCGTGCTGTTCACGATCGGCGCGCGGCGCCAGTCGATCTCGGTCGACAACTTCGACTACACGGGCGCGATCGCCACCGCCTACAGCGACGCGATCACGACGCCGGTGTTCGGTCTCGTGGTGAAGCCGTGGCGCAACGTGTCGATCTTCGCGAACCGCAGCGAAGCGCTCGCACAGGGCGAGATCGCGCCGAACACCGCACGCAACGCGGGCCAGGCGCTGTCGCCGTACCGATCCAAGCAATATGAAGCCGGCGTCCGCTACGACACCGACAAGTACGGCGCGTCGCTTGCGCTGTTCCAGATCGAGAAGCCGATGGCATATACCGATCCGGCGACGAACCTGTTCGGCGCCGACGGCACCCAGCGGCACCGCGGCATCGAGACGGCCGTGTACGGCGAGCCGTGGAAAGGCGTGCGGCTGATCGCGGGCGCGACGTATCTCGACGCGACGCTGCGGAACACGGCGGGCGGCGCGAACGACGGCCACCGGCCGATCGGCGTGCCGTCGTTCCTGCTCAACGCGGGCGCCGAATACGACGTGCCGATGCTGAACGGGCTCACGCTGACCGCGCGCTGGATCCACACGGGGCCGCAGTACCTGGACGTCGCGAACACGATGTCGATTCAGGCGTGGGACCGCGTCGATCTCGGCGCGCGTTACGCGACGGACGTGTTCGGCAAGAAGACGACGTTCCGCGCGACCGTGCGCAACGTCGCGAACAAGTCGTACTGGTCGTCGACGATCGGCGGATATCTGACGCAGGGCGACCCGCGCTCGGTGTGGCTGTCGGTGACGACGGATTTCTGACGGGCGCCGAAGGGAGTGGCGGGCAGCCGCCAGAGTTTGCTATACTCTCGGTCTTCCGGAGAGATGGATGAGTGGTTTAAGTCGCACGCCTGGAAAGCGTGTATAGGTTAATCGCCTATCGGGGGTTCGAATCCCCCTCTCTCCGCCAGTATTCAATGCCCGCGCCAGCGGGCATTTTCGTTTCCGGAGAAAAGCAGGCCGATGGTTCGGCTTGCGCGGGGATTCGATGGGATTCGCTCGCGAGCGAATCCGCAGCCCGCGCTTGTTTGGGCGAATCCCCTCTCCTCGCCAGAAAGCATGAGGCCCCCGATTTCCCGAGAAGTCCGAGGGGGCGTTTCATTTTGCACGTCGATACGCGCTACGGCCGCCTTGCATCCTCACGGATGCCGAATGTAATCCACCAGCGCCCGCGTATATTCATCCGGCCGCTTGTCGCACAGACTCACCGCGATCGCCACCGCGAACCCCGCCGGCACGCCGAACACGCCCGAGCTGATCGGCTCGATCCCGAACCACGCGCGCCCGGCGAATCCGGTCAGTTGCGTGAAGAACGGATAAGTCGACACGATGTAGTACACGCAGACCGCCAACCCCGTCACCATCCCGGCAATCGCGCCGCGCGTCGTCGTGCGCTTCCAGAACACGCCCAGCACCAGCACCGGAAAGAAGCTCGACGCCGCCAGCGAAAACGCGGCGCCGACGAGAAACAGGATCTTCCCGGTATTGAGCGACGCGACATACGACGCGAACAGCGCCACCCCCAGCAGCAGCACCTTCGAGATCGTCACGCGCCGCTGGCTCGTCGCATCGGGCGCGACCATGCAGTAATAGACGTCGTGCGACAGCGCGTTCGCGATCGTCAGCAGCAGCCCGTCCGCGGTCGACAACGCCGCGGCCAGCGCACCGGCCGCGATCAACCCCGACACCACGTACGGCAGCCCCGCGATCTCCGGCGCGGCCAGGACGACCATGTCCGGCTGCATCTGGATTTCCGACCAGTGCACGATGCCGTCGCGAATCATCTCGACGACGCTGATCAGGTCGGGTTCGAAGTGATGCCATTGCGTGACCCACGCCGGCAATTCGGCGAACGGCCGCCCGACGAGATTCGCGAGGATCTCGTACTTGATCAGCACCGCGAGCACCGGCACGCTCAGGTAGAACAGCGCGATGAAGAACAGCGTCCAGCCGACGGAACGCCGTGCGGACGCGACCGACGTGGTCGTGTTGTAGCGCGTCAGGATGTGCGGCAGGCTCGCGGTGCCGAGCGACAGGCACAGCAGCAGCGCGAGGAAATTCCGCTCGCGCGGCTTGCGTTCGTCTTCGCTCGCGGCCGGAAACGGCTCGTGCATCGGCACGGGCGGCTCGGCACGCGCGAGCAGGTCGTCACGCGCCTGTGTCCACGCCACGCGCGCCGCCGCCGGATCGCGCGGGAAATCGGCCAGCTCGCGCTCGAGCTGGCTGATCTCGCGCAGCGGCCCGTTGTGGCGCCGCAGGTCGGCAAGCCGGTCGACGAGATGCCGGCGCGCGTCCGCATGGGACGCCGGCAACCGGTCGAGCCGCGTCTGGATATCCGCGGCTTGCCGGCGGTACGCATCCCGCACCTGCTGCTCGTCGCGCGCGTCGCGCACCTGCGCCTCGCGCGCCGCGACACGCTCCATCAGCTTGCCGTAATTGAACTGCGGCACGGGCCCGAGGCCATTCTTCAGCGCGATCAGCGACACCGGAATCAGGATCGCGCTGATCAGGATGATGTACTGCGCGACCTGCGTCCACGTGACCGCCCGCATCCCGCCGAGAAACGAGCACACGAGAATGCCCGCGAGCCCGCAGAAGATGCCGATCGCGAAATCGACGCCGATGAAGCGCGTCGCGATCAGGCCGATCCCCTGGATCTGCGCGACCAGGTACACGAACGAACACAGGATCGCCGCGCCGGCGGCGAGCGCGCGCACGGCCGTACTCGAAAAGCGCGTGCCGAGAAAATCGGGAATCGTGTAGCGCGCGAGCTTGCGCACATACGGCGCGAGCAGGAACGCGACGAGGCAGAACCCGCCCGTCCAGCCCATCACGTACGCGAGCGCGTCGTAACCGGTCGCGTAGAGCGAGCCGGCCAGGCCGATGAAAGACGCGGCCGAGAGCCAGTCGGCCGCCGTCGCCATCCCGTTGAACGCGGACGGCACGCGCCGCCCGGCCACGTAGTACTCGACGAGATCGGACGTGCGCGACAACAACCCGATCACCGCATACACGGCGATCGGCACGAACAGAAACACGTAGCCGATCCAGACGCCCGAGCCCGTCGCGCGCTCGATCCGCCACATCAGCAGCACGAACCCGAGAAACCCGAGCGTGTAGAGCGCGTACGCGCGTATCAGTCGATGCGTCAGCATGAATCAGCGCCCGCCGCTCGCAGGGCCGGCGCGTGCCGCATGCTCGTCGTACGCGCGGCGCAGCGTACGGTCCGCGCGTTGCATCAGCCCGATGTAGACGACGATCAGCACGAGGTAGACGAGAATCGCGCCCTGTGCGCCGACATAGAACGGCAGGCTGAAACCGGCGAAGCGAACGCCGGCGAGCGCAGGCCCGAAAAACGGCACGATGAACGACACCGCGAAGCCGATCACCATCAGCACCGCGATCAGCGCGACGTTGAAGCGCCAGTAGCGTGCGTGCGCACGCGCGAGCGGCGCGGGAACGGGGGGTGGCGCAGCAGGCGCCGAACGGGTCGGAACGGTCATGCCGTTATGTAGCAAAAAGCCCCTGCGCGGGCAATCGGGATTGCCGCGCAGGGGCTCGCGCGCATGACGCGCAACCGTGTGCTCAACGCACTTCGGTGAGCTGCTCGAGGATGGCCGGATTCTCGAGCGTGGACGTGTCCTGCGTGATCGCCTCGCCCTTCGCGAGCGAACGCAACAGGCGCCGCATGATCTTGCCCGAGCGCGTCTTCGGCAGGTTGTCGCCGAAGCGGATGTCCTTCGGCTTCGCGATCGGCCCGATCTGTTTGCCGACCCAGTCGCGCAGCGCCTTCGCGAGCGCCGCGGCTTCGTCGCCTTCCGGGCGCGAACGCTTCAGCACGACGAACGCCACGACCGCCTCGCCCGTCGTGTCGTCCGGACGGCCGACCACCGCCGCCTCGGCCACCAGCTCGTGCGACACCAGCGCCGATTCGATCTCCATCGTGCCCAGCCGGTGGCCCGACACGTTCAGCACGTCGTCGATCCGGCCCATGATCGTGAAGTAGCCGGTCTCCTTGTCGCGCACGGTGCCGTCGCCGGCGAGATAGAGCGTGCCGCCGAGTTCTTCCGGGTAATAGCTCTTCCTGAAACGCTCCGGGTCGCCCCAGATCGTGCGGATCATCGCCGGCCACGGGCGCTTGACGACGAGAATCCCGCCTTGCCCGTTCGGCACGTCCTGGCCCGTCTCGTCGACCACCGCGGCCGTGATGCCCGGCAGCGGCAGCGTGCATGAGCCCGGCACGGTCGGCGTCGCGCCCGGCAGCGGCGTAATCATGTGGCCGCCGGTTTCGGTCTGCCACCACGTATCGACGATCGGGCAGCGCTCGTGGCCGACGTGCTTGTGGTACCACATCCACGCTTCCGGATTGATCGGCTCGCCCACCGTGCCGATGATGCGCAGGCTCGACAGGTCATAGCTCTTCGGGTGAACCTTGTCGTCGGCTTCGGCCGCCTTGATCAGCGAGCGGATCGCGGTCGGCGCGGTGTAGAACACCGTGACCTTGTGATCGCCGATCATCTTCCAGAAACGGCCGGCGTCCGGATAAGTCGGCACGCCTTCGAACACGACCTGCGTGCCGCCGCACGCGAGCGGCCCGTAGGTGATGTACGTATGGCCCGTGACCCAGCCGATGTCGGCCGTGCACCAGAACACGTCCGTGGGCTTCCAGTCGAAGGTCCACTTCATCGTCTGCGCGGCCCACAGCAAGTAGCCGCCCGTGCTGTGCTGCACGCCCTTCGGCTTGCCGGTCGAGCCCGACGTATACAGGATGAACAGCGGATGCTCGGCGCCGACCCAGGTCGGCTCGCAGCGCTCGGATTCGCCGTCGACGAGTTCGTGCATCCACAGGTCGCGCTCGGCATGCCAGTCGATCTTGCCGCCGGTGCGGCGATAGACGATCACGCTCTTGACCGCCTCGCAGCCGCCCATCGCGATCGCCTCGTCGGCGATGCTCTTGAGCGGCAGCGTCTTGCCGCCGCGCGCCTGCTCGTCGGCGGTGACGAGCGCGACCGCGCCGACGTCGACGAGCCGCTCGTTCAGCGATTTCGCGGAGAAGCCGCCGAACACGACCGAGTGCGTCGCGCCGATGCGCGCGCAGGCCTGCATCGCGACGATGCCTTCGATCGACATCGGCATGTAGATGACGACGCGATCGCCCTTGGCAATGCCGCGTTTCTTCAGCGCATTCGCGAAGCGCGACACGCGTGCGAGCAAGTCGGCATAGGTGACGCGGGTGACGGTGCCGTCGTCGGCCTCGAAGATCACCGCGACGCGCTCGCCGTTGCCGGCTTCGACGTGGCGGTCGAGACAGTTGTACGACGCGTTCAGCTCGCCGTCCTCGAACCACGTGTAGAACGGCGCGTTGCTCTCGTCGAGCACCTTGGTGAACGGCTTGTGCCACGCGAGGCCCTCGCGCGCGAGGCGCGCCCAGAAGCCTTCGTAATCCTGCTCGGCCTCGGCGACGAGCGCGCGATAGGCCGACATGCCGGAAATGGTCGCCGTCTTCTCGAGCGCCGCGGGCGGCGCGAACTGACGGGTTTCGTGAAGAACCGATTCAATCGCAGACATCGACTACCCCTTGGTGAACATGAATCCTCTGCATGGCGGCGCGATCGTGCACGCCGCGCGTCTTGGCCGGCGCTCGCGCGCCGCTGTCTCCCACCCACCCGCACGCGGCCGCGACGGCCTGCGCACGATGCTGCACCGCACCACATCACGCGAACGCGACCTGCGGCCCGGCAGTGTCCACGATAAGCGCTCCAACTTACCCGTCACTTACGCGGCCTGGCCGTTTCGTGCGCGGGGCGGCGCATCGAGTCAGCTTTACGCCGTTACAACCGCGACCCTACAATCCTAACTGAACTCGCCTTCCGGATTCCAGCTTGAATCGCTACGCCCTCTTCCTCATCCTGTCGATGCTGTTCGTCGGCAGCAACGTCGGTATCGGTAAATCCATCGTTGCATTCGTCCCCGTCGCCATCCTCGCCACGCTGCGCTTCGTGATCGCGATCGCCGTGCTGTGGCCGCTGTTCAGGCCCGTGAAAATGCGCGCGGTCAAGCGCGGCGAATGGCTGAACCTGTTCCTGCAAGCCTTCTTCGGCACCTTCATGTTCACGCTGCTGATGCTCAACGGCGTGCAGCGCACGAGCGCGGTGGCCGCGGGCGTCATCACGAGCACGATCCCGGCGATCGTCGCGCTGTTCGCGTGGCTGATCCTGCGTGAAAAGCCGAACGGCCGTGCGCTCGTGTCGATCGCGCTCGCGATCGTCGGCGTCGTGACGATCAACCTCGCCAACGGCGGCGCGGCCGGGCATGGCGCGCACGGCGACGCGTCCGGCTCGCTGGCCGGCAACCTGCTGATCCTCGGCGCGGTGTGCTGCGAATCGATCTACGTGATCCTGTCGCGCCGGCTCACGCAAACGCTCGCCCCGATCGACATCTGCGCCTACACCCACCTGTTCGGCCTGTTCCTGATGCTGCCGCTCGGCGCGACAGCGCTGTGGCGCTTCGATTACGCGAGCGTGCCGGCCGGCACCTGGGCGCTCGTCGTCTGGTACGGGCTGTCGGCGAGCATCTTCTCGTTCTGGCTGTGGATGAAGGGCATCCGGCACGTGCCGGGCAGCCTCGCCGGCGTGTTCAGCGCGGTGCTGCCGATCGCCGCGGCCGCGTACGGCATCGCGTTCCTCGGCGAGCGCCCGACGCTCGCGCACGGCATCGCGCTCGCGTGCGTCGTCGCCGGCATCGTGCTCGCGAGCCTGCGTGTGAAAAGCGTGCCGGCCGCCGCTTCGTGATCCGTCCCTCGCAGTGCCGGCGCGTCGCTGCAGCCGCGCCGGCCGACGCGTTACAATAGCGCGCCTTTTCAAGATTACCCCCGATACCTGCGCCCCGCGCCCGTACCCCGACATGTCCGCCCCGCATTCGCCCGGTCATCCTGGCCGTCGCCCGCTTCGTCCGCTTCCCGCGCTGATTTTCATGAGCCGCTGGCTCCAGGTTCCGCTTTACCTCGGCCTGATCGTCGCACAGGCCATCTATGTGTTCCTGTTCCTGAAGGAAGTCTGGCACCTGCTGTCGCATGCGACGGGCCTCGACGAAATCAGCGTGATGCTCGCGGTGCTCGGCCTGATCGACGTCGTGATGATCTCGAACCTGCTGATCATGGTGATCGTCGGCGGGTATGAAACGTTCGTGTCGCGGCTCGGCATCGAGGGCCATCCCGACGAGCCCGAATGGCTCGACCACGTGAACGCGGGCGTGCTGAAGGTCAAGCTGTCGATGGCGCTGATCAGCATTTCGTCGATCCACCTGCTGAAGACCTTCATCAACCCCGATCAGCACACGACGCACGCGATCATGTGGCAGGTGATCATCCACGTGTCGTTCCTCGTGTCGGCGCTCGTGATGGCGTGGGTCGATCGCCTGACGACGCACACGCATCCGGCCCATTTCCACGAGACGCATGCGCCAGCGGCGTCCCGACCGGCGGCCTGAACCGTCGGCAAACCCTTCCCCACTGTCCCCACAGAGTCTCAGCCATGACCGTCATCAAACAGGAAGACCTGATCCAGAGCATCGCGGATTCGCTGCAGTACATCAGCTACTACCATCCGCTCGACTACATCCAGGCCCTCGGCCGCGCGTACGAGCTGGAAGAGAGCCCGGCGGCGAAGGACGCGATCGCGCAGATCCTCACGAACAGCCGCATGTGCGCGGAAGGCAAGCGTCCGATCTGCCAGGACACCGGCATCGTGACGATCTTCGTGAAGGTCGGCATGGACGTGCGCTGGGACGGCGCGACGATGGGCCTCACCGACATGATCAACGAAGGCGTGCGCCGCGGTTACACGCACCCGGACAACGTGCTGCGCGCGTCGATCGTCAATCCGCCGGAAGGCGCCCGCAAGAACACGAAGGACAACACGCCGGCCGTGATCCACTACGAGATCGTGCCGGGCGACAAGGTCGACGTGCAGGTCGCGGCGAAGGGCGGCGGCTCCGAGAACAAGTCGAAGTTCGTGATGCTGAACCCGTCCGACTCGATCGTCGACTGGGTGCTGAAGACGGTTCCGACGATGGGCGCCGGCTGGTGCCCGCCCGGCATGCTCGGGATCGGCATCGGCGGCACCGCCGAGAAGGCGATGCTGATGGCGAAGGAATCGCTGATGGAGCCGATCGACATCCAGGAAATCATCGCGCGCGGCCCGAAAGACTGGGTGGAGGAGCTGCGCGTCGAGCTGCACGAGAAGGTCAACGCGCTCGGCATCGGCGCGCAGGGCCTCGGCGGCCTCGCGACCGTGCTCGACGTGAAGATCATGGCGGCGCCGACGCACGCGGCCTCGAAGCCGGTCGCGCTGATTCCGAATTGCGCGGCCACGCGCCACGCGCACTTCGTGCTCGACGGGTCGGGCCCGGCCAAGCTCGAAGCGCCGTCGCTCGACGCCTGGCCGAAGGTGCAGTGGGAACCGAACACCGAAACCAGCAAGCGCGTCGACCTGAACACGCTGACGCCGGAAGAAGTCGCGAGCTGGACGCCGGGCCAGACGCTGCTGCTGTCGGGCAAGATGCTCACCGGCCGCGACGCCGCGCACAAGCGCATCGCCGACATGCTCGCGAAGGGCGAGAAGCTGCCGGTCGACTTCACGAACCGCGTGATCTACTACGTCGGCCCGGTCGATCCGGTGCGCGACGAAGTGGTCGGCCCGGCCGGCCCGACGACGGCCACGCGCATGGACAAGTTCACCGAGACGATGCTCGCTCAGACGGGTCTGATCTCGATGGTCGGCAAGGCCGAGCGCGGCCCGGTCGCGATCGACGCGATCAAGAAGCACAAGGCAGCCTACCTGATGGCGGTCGGCGGCGCGGCCTACCTCGTGTCGAAGGCGATCCGCGGCGCGAAGGTGCTCGCGTTCGAAGACCTCGGCATGGAAGCGATCTACGAGTTCGACGTGCAGGACATGCCGGTGACGGTCGCCGTCGATTCGTCGGGCACGTCGGTGCACCAGACGGGTCCGAAGGAATGGCAGGCGAAGATCGGCAAGATCCCGGTCGCCACCGCTTAAGCGCGATCGAACGAAAGGCCGGACGGAAGTCCGGCCTTTTTACTTCTCATTCTCATTATTGTGTGCGGCCGGTTGTTCGAGGCTGATTCTCATTACACGCAAAAGGCAGGCCCGACAAGGCTTCGAGGCTTGGCTTTTCTCGTTCGAGCGATTATCGTTCGGTTTCTGAAGCCCCACTGAACAAGGAACAGCCATGCAAGGCGACAAGAAAGTCATCGAATATCTGAACGCCCAACTGAAGAATGAACTCACGGCGATCAACCAGTACTTCCTGCATGCGCGCATGTACAAGCACTGGGGGCTCGACAAACTCGGCAAGCACGAATACGACGAGTCGATCGGCGAAATGAAACACGCCGACTGGCTGATCGAGCGCGTGTTCATGCTCGACGGCCTGCCGAACCTGCAGGACCTGCACAAGCTGCTCGTCGGCGAGGAAACCGAAGAGATCCTGAAGTGCGACCTGAAGCTCGAGCAGATCTCGCAGTCCACCTGCAAGGAAGCGATCGCCTACTGCGAATCGGTGCGCGACTACGTGTCGCGCGAGATCTTCGAGAAGATTCTCGACGACACCGAAGAGCACATCGACTGGCTCGAAACGCAGATCGACCTGATCGGCAAGGTCGGCCTGCAGAACTATCAGCAAACGATGATGGGTTCGGCCGAGTAATCGCGCCACCCGCCAGCCCGCCGCCCGACGATGACGAACCCGTCCGCCGCTACCGCGCCGCGCGCCGCCGCCCCTGTCGGCATCTTCGACTCGGGGCTCGGCGGCCTGTCGGTGCTGCGCGCCGCGCGCGCGCATTTGCCCGACGAATCGTTCGTCTACGTCGCCGACTCGCACCACGCGCCGTATGGCCCGCGCGACGAGGCATTCATCACGGAACGCACGCTGGCGATCGGCGAGTGGCTCGCCCGCGAAGGCGCGAAAGCGCTCGTCATCGCGTGCAACACGGCAACGGCACGGGCGATCGCGACCATCCGCGAACGCCTGTCGATCCCGCTCGTCGGCGTCGAGCCGGGCATCAAGCCGGCCGCCGCGCTGTCCGCGACCGGCGTCGCGGGCGTGCTCGCCACGCAATCCACGTTGAACAGCCCGCGCTTCCAGGCGCTGCTCGACCGCTACGGCGCGGGCCGTCGCTTCATCTGCCAACCCGGCCACGGGCTCGTCGAAGCGATCGAACGCGGCGATACGAACTCCCCCGCGTTGCGCGCGCTGCTCGAGCGTTACCTACAGCCGATGCTCGACGACGGCGCCGATACGCTGGTACTCGGCTGCACGCACTATCCGTTCTTCACGGAAACGATTCGTAACCTTGTGGGCGAGCGCCTGACGATCGTCGACACGAGCGATGCCATCGCCCGCCAGCTCGCGCGGGTGCTCGACGAACGCGGGCTGCGCGCGCCGGCCGGCACGCACGCCGCGCCCCCGCGCTTCTGTTCGACGAGTGACGGCCTGCAACTGCGCGCGCTCGCGTCGACGCTGCTCGGCCTCGATGCGCCGGTCGAATCCGTCACCATTTCCTCGCCGAACGCGCGCGCCTGCGCGACCGCCTGACGCGGGCCGGCGCGTCCGCTCTCCCTGCTTCGCCACGCCCGCCGCTTCAAGGGTCCGATGGCTTTAAAAAAAGCCGACCCAGGCTTGTCAACGCCCGCAAAATTAATGATAATAATTCGCATTAACGTTAGCTATCGCAACTCATCATGATCGTCTGCGTGTGCAAGTCTGTTTCCGATCGCAAGATTCGCGCATCCCTCGCCGAGGGCGTGAGCTCTTTCGACGAACTCCAGTTCGAACTCGGCGTGGCCACGTGCTGCGGCAAGTGCGAGGAGTCCGTACGCGACCTCATGGCCGAGCAAGGCGTCTGCGCGAGCCGGTGCGGTGTCGAGCATCATGCGCATCCGATCCCGGTCACGTTCTACGACCGCAAGGCGGCCTGAGCGACGCTGAGCGTGCGCATGCGGCCAGGCCGCATTTTTTGTTTTGACCGTCAGCAAGCCACCGTCTGTGCGAGCCAACGGCTTACCTGTCAAGGAGCCTGTGATGGAATTGCTGATCGGATTCGTAACCACCGTTTGCATCTCGCTGCTGATCTTCCGCAAGTGATGCCGATTCACCTGCCGCGCCCCGGGTGCGACGTCGTTCTTTCAAGCTAACATGCAGGCTTCGCATCTCGCTCCTGCCGGCGCCATGCCGGCTGCACCACGTATGAATCCCCGAGTGATCGTCGTCGCGGTCGGTGTGCTTGCCGCACACGCGATCATGCTCACGGCCGCGTGGCTCCATCGCAACCCGCCGCCGCCGAAATCGGTCGAGGTGCAGTCGATCACCGCGCAGCTCATCGCGCCTGCGCCGATCGCGCAGCAGGTCGCGGCCGAGTCGATCCCGCAGCCCGTGCCGCCGAAGCCAGTGCCGCGCGTGAAGCCGAAGGTCGAGCCGAAACCGATGCAGAAAGCGGCGAAGCCGACCCCGCAACCGGTTGCGCCGTCGCCGGCCCCGTCGCCCACGCCCGCTCCCGCCGCCGATCCGACACCTGCTCCCGCCGCCCCCGCTCCCGCTCCCGCGGCACCGGCCGCCACGCCGGGCCCGGCGCGCGAAACGATGCAGGTCAGCGCGCCGAAGAACGTGCCGACGCTCCAATGCAACTTCGTGAAGCCCGACTATCCGTCGATGTCGCGCCGCCGCGGCGAATCGGGCACCGCCTATGTTCACTTCGTCGTTGGCGTGACCGGCAAGATCGAAAGCGACAGCATCGTGTTACAGAAGAGCAGCGGCTATCCGCGCCTCGACGATGCCGCACTCGACGCGATGCGCTCGACCACCTGCCGTCCATATATCGAGAACGGCCAGGCGATCCGCGCCGCCCGCACACAGCCCTACAGCTTCGGGCTCACCGACTAACCTGCCTCATCCGGAAGATTCAAAGGAAACAAAAATGCAAAGCTACGGTATCGCGCACGTCTGGGCGCAAGGTGATTTCGTCACACGCGCGATTGCGATCACGCTGCTCGTGATGTCGATCCTGTCGTGGATCGTGATCGTCGTCAAAGGCTGGAACGTGATCCGCCTGAACCGCCTCACGAAGAACGCCGAACAGGCATTCTGGCATTCCGACAATTTCGACGATGGCATCAAGAAGCTCGGCCTCGCCGCCTCGACGCCGAACGACAACCCGTTCCTCGCGCTCGCGCTGTCGGGCAAGGAAGCCGCCGACCACCACCATCAGACCCAACCGCACCTGCACGATCGCATGGACGTATCGGACTGGGTCACGCGCTGCCTGAAGGACACGATGGACGAAGGTATTTCGCGCATGCAGAGCGGCCTCGCGATCCTCGCATCGGTCGGCAGCACGGCGCCGTTCGTCGGCCTGTTCGGCACGGTCTGGGGGATCTACCACGCGCTGCTCGCGATCGGCGCCACCGGCCAGACGTCGATCGACCAGGTCGCGGGCCCGGTCGGCGAATCGCTGATCATGACGGCCTTCGGCCTGTTCGTCGCGATTCCCGCCGTGCTCGGCTACAACGCACTGACCCGCGCGAACAAGGGTGTCGTCAGCAAGCTGCGCCGCTTCGCGCACGGCCTGCACGCGTACTTCGTGACGGGCGCGAGCCTCGCGTCGTCGTCGACGCGCGACGGCCTGCGTCTCGCATCGCGCGCCGCCAGCTGAGACGAGGTGATCCATGGCCATGAACACCGGTTTCAGCGACGATGACGACGATGCCGTGATGAGCGAGATCAACATGACGCCGCTCGTCGACGTCATGCTCGTACTCCTGATCATTTTTCTCGTGACGATCCCGGCGATGCAGCATGCGGTGAAGATCGACCTGCCGCACGCCAGCAGCCAGCCCGTCGACGAAAAGCCGCAGACCGTCGACGTCGCGATCCAGGGCGACGGCACGATCCTGTGGGACGACCACACGGTCACGCGCGAACAACTGCAGGCACGCATCGCGGAAGCCGCGAAACGCACGCCGCAGCCGGAATTGCATCTGCGCGCGGACCGCAAGGTGGCGTACGAGCACGTCGCGGAAGTGATGTCGGATGCGCAGGCAGGCGGCTTGACGAAGCTCGGCTTCGTGACGGAGCCCGGCGCGAAAGCGAAGTAACGTGCGCGCGCCCCGCCGTCGCGGGTAGTATCGGCGCACCTAGCCGGCCACCCCTGACCGGGCGTCCCTGACCGGGCGTCCCTGACCGGGCGTCCCCAAAGTAAAAGGCCTTCATCGCCAGATGAAGGCCTTTTTTCATGCGCACGCGGGCGCCTTCGGGCGGCGGGCTCTTTGGCGGTATCGGTTGCGCCTCGAGCAACGCAAATGCGACTCTGCCGTGGTCTGCACGGACTGCGCGTTCTGCCCTATCTGGCTCACAATATATGCGGCCACCTGATTTCGCTCAGAACTTCCTTCACGAAATGGGATTTCAATATAGGCCCGCCCGCCCGCGCATTCAAGGTTCCGGCGATTGAAACTTGCGATTGCAGGCGACGCTTCAATGACAAAACAAATTTGCGTCGCCGTGGGCGCCGTGTTCAGGTCGCCGAAACATCGGCCGCCGCTTCCTTCTTCGCGCGCTCGGGGCAACCCGGCTCCTTGTACGCGCCATGGTCGAGCTTCTCGACCAGGTAATCGACGAACGCTCGTACCGCGGGCGGCATCCCCTGCCGCGATACGAACACCGCATACAGTTGCGGCACCGGCAGCGTCCAGCCGGGCATCACGGGCGACAGTTGCCCCGCGCGCAGCGCGTTGCCGTACATCATCTCCGGCAGCGCCGCGATGCCGAGGCCATCGAGCACGGCCTCGCGGATCGTCATCAGGTCGGCCGTCACGAGCCGAGGATCATGCTCGTGCACGTGGCGCGTTCCGTCCGGCGCGATCAGGTTGAATACGTGCCGGCCGTCGACGCTCGGCGTATCGAGCGTCTCGAAGCCGGCCAGGTCGTCCGGCGCCAGCGGCGGCGCATTCTGGCTCAGCAGGCTCGGCGCGCCGACCAGCATCTGCTCGGTGCGCCACAGTGGCCGCACGACGATGTTGGCGTTCTGCGGCGGCTCCGAGCGCACGCGCAACGCGACGTCGATCGAATCCTCGAACAGGTCGATCACGCGATTCGTCACGCGCACATGCACCTTCACCTCAGGATAGCGGCGCAGGAATTCGGGCAGGATGCGCGACAGCATCGTCTGCGACAGCGTCACCGGCACGCTGACACGCACCGAGCCGCGCGGCGACGCGCGCAACTGCTGCACCGCGTTCATCGCGGCCTTCGCTTCGGCGAGCATCGCCTGGCAATGCTGGTAGAACAGTTCCCCCGCCTCGGTCAGTGCGAGCTTGCGCGTCGAACGCTGCAGCAGGCGCACGCCGAGCGCCGCTTCGAGCTCGGTCAGGCGCCGCGACAGACGCGATTTCGAGATGCCCAGCACGCGCTCGGCGGCCGAGAAGCCGCCATGTTCGACGACCTGCGAGAAGTACATCAGGTCGTTCAGGTTATGTGCATCGATATTCATCTCATCGTTCCAATTCCAGAACAATCCATTGCGAACCGTCGCGAATCGCGCGGTAAAACGCCCAATATAATAGCGCCATGTTTCAAAAATAACGCTATTCCGATGATGTCGAGGGCTTCCCATGACCACCGCTCGCTCGCTTGATCGCACCTACCCCGCGCTTCGCACCACTGAAGGCGGCGGTTTCGTGGTTCACCGCCCGTTCCCCACGCGGCTGCTGATGGATTTCGATCCGTTCCTGCTGCTCGATGAAATGGGCCCCGTCGACTACGCCCCCGGCGAAGCCGTGGGCGCGCCCGACCATCCGCATCGCGGCTTCGAAACCGTGACCTACGCGCTCGACGGGCGCTTCCGTCATCGCGACTCGTCCGGCCATGCCGGCACACTCGGCCCCGGCGACGTGCAGTGGATGACGGCCGGCGCCGGCGTCGTGCACAGCGAGATGCCGGACCCGGCGTTCGCTCAGGCAGGCGGGCGCTCCCACGGCTTCCAGCTGTGGGTCAACCTGCCGCGCCGCGACAAAATGATCGCGCCGCGTTACCAGGAGATCCCGGCTGCCCGCATTCCGACCGCGACGTCGCCGGACGGCCGCGCGCGCGTGCGCGTCATCGCCGGCGAAGCATTCGGCGTACAGGCCGCGATCGAGACGCGCACGCCGATCCTCTATCAGCACTTCACGCTGGAACCCGGCGCAACGGTCACGCAGCCCGTGCCGGCCGGTTACCGCGTGTTTGCCTATCCGATCGACGGAACGGGCCTCTACGGGCCCGACAGGCAGGCTGTCGACGCACGGCACATGATCGTCTACGGCGACGACGGCGACACCGTTACGTTCGCTGCCGGCGACACGTCGCTCGATCTGCTGCTGATCGGCGGCGTGCCGCTCAACGAGCCGATCGTCCGTTACGGCCCGTTCGTGATGAATACCGAGGAAGAAATCCGGCAGGCCGTCGTCGACTACCAGACCGGCCGCATGGGCCGCATCGACGCGTGAACCAGTTGGGGCGCAGGTGCCGCGAAGCCCGTGGTTTTGCGTCACAATAAGTGCTTGAATCATGCATGTGGCGACCCCGTCACCAGAAGGAACCCCTGCCCTTGAACTTCGAACATCTGATCCAGATCAACTCCGACGATCCGGCCGTGCCGGCCCTCACCCGCGACCAGCTCTGGGAAGGCCTCGTGCTGCGTGCGGAACAGCCGCAGCTGTTCGTGATCGGTCTCGACAGCTGCGTCATCCACGAACGGACGGACACGACGCTCGAACGCGAACTGCATTACGGCCACGCGACCGTGCGCGACCACGTGACGTTCACGCCGAACCAGCAGGTCCGCTACGACATCCGCGCGGCCGACGGCGAGATCGGCGGCTCATTGACGATGACGATCGAGGAGCGCGACGACAACGAGCTGTTCCTGCGTTTCGAGTACCGCACGACGCTGACGGTCACGGACGACAGCGAAGAAGCGCGACAGACGCACGGGATCGTCAAGGAGGCGTACCGCACGTCGGATATCGATACCGTTCGCCTGATCCGCGAATACGCGCAGGGTCGCAAGGATCCCGATCCGCTGCACTGAATCCCCGTGGCGGCCTGCGGGCCGCCTTTTTTGATTCAAGCTATCAGCGCTGACATTTCGATTGACAAAGAGTTTTTGTAAATGGGAATGGTTATCATTTAGAATTCATTCCATCGTATCGACAGTCACCGCTCAAACCGAATGACCGACACCATGCGCCCGACCACGCTGACCCTGCGCCGCACCACCGGCACCGCAGCCAGCAGCCGTCAGAAGACGGCAGCGGTCACCACGCCGGCGAAACCCGCCGGCAACCGCGATGCAGGCACGCGGGTCGTCAACAGCGATGCGCTGCTGCAAGGCCAAAGCCATGTCAGCATCGCGCATAACGGAGAGACTTATCAGTTGCGCGCCACGCGGCTCGGCAAACTGATCCTGACGAAGTAACGACCGAGTATTGTGGGGACCACCTCCCTGAGAGGTGTTGGGCAGTAGCCAGCGTAACGGCTTGCACGCGAGATCTAGACCCCTTCGTGCAAACACACTCAAGCAGCCGTTGCAGCAAGCCAAGCCACTTTTTTTGGTTCTCGCACAAGGAAGAAAAAAGCGACACGTCGAAGGACGTGTCGCTTTTTAGTTTGAGCTGCCAATGCGCGAAGCACGTTGCCCGGGTGTCGCGTTGCTGCCGCCGGTGCGGCGACAGCGAGGAGCGGCATGCTCGCCGCTTCAGAACCCCCAGAACATCAACCACCATGCGCTGTCGACGACGGCCAGCCCGACGGCGAACCACGCGAATGCCGCGAGCCGGCGCGGCCACGCCGCATAGCGCCCCGCTACCTTCCACGCGAGCCACGCACTCCACACATTGGCGCCGACCAGAATCGCGATACGCACATCGGATGCCCAGCCGAGCGGCACATGCTCGGCGCGCAGCAACGACAGCGTCGTGGCCGACAGCCCGAGGAACACGCCCGCACCCGCGATCGGGATCAGCGCCTGTGCGAGGTGATGCAGGCGCACGCGATCGAAGCGGCCGAGCATCAGCGTGGCGCCGGCCAGCAACACCAGCAGCGCCGTGCCGTACACGAGGCCCGTGCCGACGATGTAGCTGACGACCAGCCCGCCATCGAGCCAGGAGAACACGTCGTTGCGGTCCGGGTAGTGCGTGAGCAGGAACCACGGCGCATTGGTCTCGAGCGGCCACGTGATGTCGCGGTCGATCAGCCAGCCCGCGAGCCATTGCTTGATCTGCACGAACCAGGGGCTGACGGTCCAGTGGAACGCGCCGATCGCCACGCCGAGCAGGCCGTACAGGATCAGCGCGGTGTCCCACGGGTTGGCCTGTTCCGCACCGAGGTTCACGACTTCGTCGGACGGCGAACGCAGCGACAGCGAAATCGCGTCGCGGTGCCCGCTGCAGCGGCCGCACATATGGCAGGCCGCCGCACCCTTCATGTTGCGCAACGGCACGAGCGGCGCGCAGTTGATCGGAATCACGCGATGGCCATGCTCGCCGTTCTTGTACGAACGGCGCCATGCATCCTCGTCGACCTTGTAGCGCATCGGCGCGAGCCGTGCGAGCAGCCCGAACACGCCGTTGACCGGACACAGGTACTTGCACCACACGCGTTTCTCGCGGCCGTACAGCACGCCGATCACGATCGCGCCGACGGTCGAGCCGCCGAGCACGAACAGCACCGCGAGCGGGTACTGGTACACGCTCACCATCTGCCCGTAGATCGTCGTGATGCCGAACGCGACGAACGGCCAGCCGCCCCACCGGATCCAGCGCGGAATCGGGCCGCCGCGGCCGAACTTGCTCGCGTATTCGGTAAGCGCGCCCTCAGGGCACAGCACACCGCACCAGACGCGGCCGAGCATCACCATCGACAGCAGCACGAACGGCCACCAGATGCCCCAGAACGCGAACTGCGCGATGAGCGTGAGGTTGTTCCACAGGTGCGCGGAATCGTCCGGCAGCGGCAACACCGCCGGCACGATGATCAGGAACGCGTAGACGGCGACGACGATCCACTGGATACCGCGGATCAGCGCACCGTGGCGCTGCATCCACTGGCCGGCCTGCGCGAGCCAGCCCGGCTTGACGGCGGCGACAACGCTCATGCCACGCGACCCGCTGCAACGGCCGGACGGCGGCTCGCGCGCTTCATCAGCAGCCAGACGACCGCCCAGTACACCGCATACGCCACCAGGTTGGTCAGCGCCGGGTGCGCGCGATAGCCGGTCAGCGTCGCGACGAGCGAACCGAACGTGCCCGAATCATCGAGGATCGCGGACGTATCCCACACCTGCGAGATGCCGAGCGGCAGGATTTCCTTGTCGATCAGCTTGTCGACGCCGGTCTGGAACAGGCCCGCGCCGAGAAACAGCAGCATCACCTCGGTGACGCGGAAGAAATGCCGCCACGAGAAATACTTGCCGCCGAGCTGCAGCAAATAGAACGTGAGGAACGCGAGGCCGAGACCGATCACGACCGCGAGCATCTGGCTGCCGTCGACGTGGCCCGACTGGCCGAAACCGAGGCCGTACAGGAAGATCACCGTCTCGCTGCCTTCGCGCGCGATCGCGAGCGCGACCAGCACGGCGACGCCCCACCAGTTCGAATCGCGCGTGCTTTGCTGCAGCGACTGCTCCATGTCGCGCTTCAGCGTGCGGCCGTGCCGGCGCATCCACAGCACCATCTGCACGATCAGCACGCACGCGATCAGCACCATCGCCGTCTGGAAATAGTCCTGCGCGTCGCCGGACAACACCTCGGTGAACCCGACCAACGCGGCGCCGAGGCCGACGGCCATCAGCAGGCCGGCGCCGACGCCGGCCCAGAGGAAAGGCAGGCCGCGGCGCGCGTCGTCGTCGCCGTTTTTCAGCCATGCATAGAGAATGCCGACGACGAGCAGCGCTTCGACGCTCTCCCGCCAGACGATGAACAAGATCTGACCCATCGATACCTCCTGACGCGCGGGGCAAGGGACTGGACGCCCGCGCGCAGATAAAACGCGTTACTTCGCGACGATCACGCCCTGTGCCTGCTGGTGAAAATCGTCGAAAAACTTGTATTCGCCCGGCGACAGCGGGGCGACGACCACGAACGAATCGGCGCCCGGCGCGAGCACTTTCTCCTTGCGCAACTGCACGCTCTCGAATTCGGCGGCGCCCTTGCCGGTGTTCCTGATCTCGATCTTGAAGCGCTGGCCGGCCGGCACTTCGATGCGTGCGGGATTCAGCTTGCCGTCCGTCATCTCGAGCTTGAACGTCGGCAGATCGGCCGCATGCGCCGCGCCGGCAAGCCACAGCGCAGCGACTGCGGCAACGATTTTCTGGGGAATTTTCATTCTGGGTTCTCTACGCCGACGGCGCGCCGAAGCGCGCCGTTCGTCATGCCACCGATCAGTAACCGCCCTTCTTGCCGATACCGGCGAACGGGAAGTCGTACTCGAGCGTGATGGGCTTGAACCACGGGCCCACGCCCGTTTCCTTGTCGACGTGGCGGCCGAACGCCATGTGACCCGACTGCATCGGCGGCTTGACGACCAACGTCAGGTGATACTTGCCCGGGCCGGCGAGCTTCACGTTGTCGCCATAGTGCGGGCCGTCGCTCGCGACCATGCCCATCAGGTCGCCCTCGGCCTTCCATTTCGTGTCGCCCTGCTTCGTCAGCTTGTACGTGACCTGCAGGTACGGCATCCAGTCGCCTTCCGCGAAACCGGTCGGGTTGTTCTTGACCGCATGGATGTCGGCCTCGAGGTGGATGTCGGAATCCGACGCCTTGCGCATCATGCCTTCCGGGTCCATCGTGATCGGCTGCAGATACACCGCCCCGATTTCCATGCCGCCCTGGATCTGCTGCTTGCCGATCGGATACTCGGCCGCCGAGGCCGACATCGCGGCCAGCGCCGCCGCTACCGCAACCGTCGTGCGGATGAACGAAGAACCCAACATGGACACTCCTTGTTATTTGTCTGACTATCTTGACGACATGCGAGCCGCCGCCGGGCGCCCGCTGGAAACACTAACGCGACGAAGAACGTTAATGCGAACTATTCTCAATACATGAGGAGTTTAGCACCGAACCCGTTTCCGAACAAACGGAGAGGGCCGTAAACCCCTGATCCGACAAGGCTTACAGGCGCTTTACCAAAAGGATTCGGTGACGCTTGGAAAGATTTACCGCCCGCCGCTGATGTGATCGCCGACGTTCGCGCCGAACACGCGTTCGCGCAGCACGGCAAGCTGGTCGCGGGTCGCGGCGGCCTTCTCGAATTCGAGGTTCTTCGCGTAGTCGGCCATCTGCTTCTCGAGACGCTTGATTTCCTTCGCGAGTTGCTTTTCCGACATGTCCTCGAATTTCGCGCGCTGCTGCGCCTCCTTCAACTCCGCACGCGCGTCGTCGGCGTTGTAGACGCCGTCGATGATGTCCTTGATGCGCTTCACGACGCCGCGCGGCGTGATGCCCATCTTTTCGTTGTAGGCGATCTGCTTCGCGCGGCGCCGCTCGGTTTCGTCGATCGCGCGCTTCATCGACTCGGTCATGTTGTCCGCGTAGAGAATCGCCTTGCCGTTCACGTTCCGCGCGGCACGTCCGATCGTCTGGATCAGCGAGCGCTCGGCGCGCAGGAAGCCTTCCTTGTCCGCGTCGAGGATCGCGACGAGCGACACTTCGGGAATGTCGAGGCCCTCGCGCAGCAGGTTGATCCCGACCAGCACGTCGAACGTGCCGAGCCGCAGGTCGCGGATGATCTCGACGCGCTCGACCGTATCGATGTCGCTGTGCAGATAACGCACCTTGACGCCATGGTCGGCCAGGAACTCGGTCAGCTGTTCGGCCATGCGCTTCGTCAGCACGGTGATCAGCACGCGCTCGCCGGCCTGCACGCGTGCGTTGATTTCGGTCAGCACGTCGTCGACCTGCGAGCTCGCCGGCCGCACCTCGATTTCCGGATCGACGAGGCCCGTCGGTCGCACGACCTGCTCGGCGATCTGCCCCGTCACGCGCTTCTCGTAGTCGGCCGGCGTGGCCGACACGAACACGACCTGACGCATCTTGCGCTCGAACTCGTGGAACTTCAGCGGCCGGTTGTCGAGCGCCGACGGCAGGCGGAAGCCGTAATTGACGAGGTTTTCCTTGCGCGCGCGGTCGCCGTTGTACATGCCGTTCAGCTGGCCGATCAGCACGTGCGATTCGTCGAGCAGCATCAGCGCATCGGGCGGCAGGTAGTCGACGAGCGTCGGCGGCGGATCGCCGGGCGCCGCACCCGAGAAATGCCGCGAATAGTTCTCGATGCCCTTGCAGAAGCCGAGTTCCTGCAGCATCTCGAGATCGAAGCGCGTGCGCTGCTCGAGGCGCTGCGCCTCGACGAGCTTGCCCTCGCGATGGAAGAACTCGAGCCGTTCGCGCAATTCGTCCTTGATCGTCTCGACCGCGCGCATCACGGTGTCGCGCGGCGTCACGTAATGCGACGACGGATACACGGTGAAACGCGGAATCTTCTGCCGCACGCGCCCGGTCAGCGGGTCGAACAGGTGCAGCGTCTCGACCTCGTCGTCGAACAGCTCGACGCGCACGGCCATTTCCGCGTGTTCGGCCGGGAAGATGTCGATCGTGTCGCCGCGCACGCGGAACGTGCCGCGCTGGAAATCCTGCTCGTTGCGCGTGTATTGCATCGCGATCAGCCGCGCGATCACGTCGCGCTGGCCGAGCTTGTCGCCGGTGCGCAGCGTCAGGATCATCTGGTGGTATTCGGACGGATTGCCGATACCGTAGATCGCCGACACCGTCGCGACGATCACCACGTCGCGACGCTCCATCAGGCTCTTCGTCGCCGACAGCCGCATCTGCTCGATGTGCTCGTTGATCGACGAGTCCTTCTCGATGAACAGGTCGCGCTGCGGCACGTAGGCCTCAGGCTGGTAGTAGTCGTAGTACGAGACGAAATACTCGACTGCGTTGCGCGGGAAGAACTCGCGGAACTCCGCGTAAAGCTGGGCCGCGAGCGTCTTGTTCGGCGCGAACACGATCGCCGGGCGACCGAGCCGCGCGATCGTGTTGGCCATCGTGAAGGTCTTGCCCGAACCTGTCACGCCGAGCAACGTCTGGAAGGCAAGGCCGTCGCCGACGCCTTCGACGAGCGTGTCGATCGCGGTCGGCTGGTCGCCCGCGGGCGGGTATGGCTGGTAAAGCTGGAACGGCGACCCTTCGAAAGTGACGAATTTGGATTCGTCGAGCGCGTCGCCGACTTCGGCATGATGTTCGGACATGGAATGCGGCCGGAGCAAGGGCAAAGAAAGCATTCTAGCGCTTCGCGGCCGCGCGAACTGCTGTCGGCTCCTGACGCGCGACGGCCGCCCGAATTCACGATTCGCCGCCCCGATCGCGATGGAATCGCCGCCCCCGCCAGCGCGAATTCGCTACAATGTCAGGCTGCTGCGCTTTCCGGCGTCGCGCCGTTGGCACGCTGCTCCGCGCCCGCCCCGCCGGCGAAAGCCTGACCCTCTTTTCACTACTGCCGAATCATCATGTCGCTCTTCTCCGCTGTCCAGCTTGCTCCCCGCGACCCGATCCTGGGCCTGAACGAAGCCTTCAACGCCGATACGCGTCCGACCAAGGTCAACCTCGGCGTCGGCGTGTACACGAACGAAGACGGCAAGATTCCGCTGCTGCGCGCGGTTCGCGACGCGGAGAAGGCGCGTGTCGAGGCCGGCCTGCCGCGCGGCTACCTGCCGATCGACGGGATCGCCGCCTACGATGCGGCCGTGCAGAAGCTGCTGCTCGGCAACGACTCGCCGCTGATCGCGGCGGGCCGTGTGGTCACGGCGCAGGCACTGGGCGGCACGGGCGCGCTGAAGATCGGCGCCGATTTCCTGCGCACCGTGAATCCGAACGTGAAGGTCGCGATCAGCGATCCGAGCTGGGAAAACCACCGCGCGCTGTTCGAAGCGGCCGGCTTCGAAGTCGTCGCGTACCCGTATTACGACGCGGCCACCAACGGCGTGAACTTCGAAGGCATGCTGTCGGCGCTGAACAGCTACGCGGCCGGCACGGTCGTCGTGCTGCATGCGTGCTGCCACAACCCGACCGGCGTGGACCTGACCGAAGCGCAGTGGCAACAGGTCGTCGACGTCGTGAAGGCACGCAACCTCGTGCCGTTCCTCGACATGGCCTACCAGGGTTTCGGCGAGAACATCGAAGCCGATGCCGCTGCCGTGCGCCTGTTTGCCGCGGCCGACCTCAACGCGTTCGTGTCGTCGTCGTTCTCGAAGTCGTTCTCGCTGTACGGCGAGCGCGTCGGCGCGCTGTCGATCATCACGTCGAGCAAGGAAGAAGCCACGCGCGTGCTGTCGCAACTGAAGCGCGTGATCCGCACGAACTACTCGAACCCGCCGACCCATGGCGGCGCGGTGGTCGCAGCGGTGCTCGCATCGCCGGAACTGCACGCGGCGTGGGTGCAGGAACTCGGCGAAATGCGCGACCGCATCCGCGCGATGCGCAACGGTCTCGTCGAGCGCTTGAAGGCGAGCGGCGTCGATCGCGATTTCAGCTTCATCAACGCGCAGCGCGGGATGTTCTCGTATTCGGGCCTGACCTCGGCACAAGTCGATCGCCTGCGCGACGAGTTCGGCATCTATGCGGTCAGCACGGGCCGGATCTGCGTCGCCGCGCTGAACACGCGCAACCTCGACGCGGTCGCCAATGCGGTCGCAGCGGTCCTGAAGTAAAGCGGCGCCGGGCGGCAGCCGTCACCGGCTACACGCCCTGCCGACATGAAAAACGCGCTCCACGGAGCGCGTTTTTTTGTTGTGCCGTTCAGCGCGGCGGGCGGCTACACCGCCCGCCACCGCGTTACTGCATGAACCAGCCGTGGCTGACGACCACCGACTGGCCCGTGAGCGCAGCGCTCGGGAATGCCGACAGGAACAGCACCGTCTGCGCGACATCCTGCACCGTCGTGA
>NZ_LOYC01000025.1:0-115862 GCF_001524725.1 Burkholderia sp. MSMB1072 | reverse complement strand
GAGAAGATCCCGTAGTGGCCGCACTTCTCGGCGGTCAGGCTGCGGCGATCGTCTTGCGGGATGCCGGTGCACAGCTCGTGCGCGACGTGCGTCTGGCCGCTGCCCGAGATGTCGTCGAGTTCGCCCTCGATCGTCATCAGCGCGGTGTGCTTGATGTCCTGCGGCCGCACACGCTCGCCTTCGACGTCCCACGTGCCTTCCGCGAGCCGGAATTCCTGGAACACGACGCGGATCGTCTCGAGGTAATACTCGGCGGCCATGTCGAGCACCGCGTTGTACTCGTCGTAGAAGCGGCGGTGCGCTTCGGCGTCGTCCTCGTCGCCGCGCAGCAGGCTCTGGTAGAAATCCCAGTGCGATTGCGCGTGCCGCTCCGGGTTCATCGCGACGAAGCCCGTGTGCTGCAGGAAGCCCGGATACACCTGGCGGCCTTCGCCCGGATAGTTCGCCGGCACCGTGTGGATCACGTTGTTCTCGAACCACGCGGTCGAGTGCTGCGTCGCGAGCGAATTCACGGAAGTCGGGCTACGGCGCGCGTCGATCGGGCCGCCCATCATCGTCATCGTGAGCGGCGTGTCCTCGCCGCGGCTCGCCATCAGCGAAATCGCCGCGAGCACCGGCACCGTCGGCTGGCATACCGAGATCACGTGCAGGTTGCGCGCGCCGATGTGACGGATGAATTCCTGGATGTACGCGATGTAGTCGTGCAGGTGGAACGGGCCGGTCTCGACCGGCACCATCCGCGCGTCGATCCAGTCGGTGATGTAGACCTTGTGATCCTGCAGCAGCGTGCGCACCGTGTCGCGCAGCAGCGTCGAGTGGTGGCCCGACAGCGGCGCGCAGACCAGCACGACCGGCTCGTCCTTCAGTTGCGTGACGGCGTCGGCGTCGTCCGAATAGCGCTTGAAGCGCAGCAGCCGGCAGAACGGCTTCTCGATGATCGTCTGCTCGACGATCGGGATGTTGTGGCCGTCCTTGACGATCTGATGGATGTTGAATTCCGGCTTTTCGTAATCCTTGCCGAGCCGATACATCAACTCATAGGCGGCCGCCATCCGCGGCGCGCCGGGGATCAGCGAGAACGGGCTGGACGGATTCGCGAACGACTTCGAGGCGGCCTGGGCCCAGGCCGTGAGCGGGCTCAGCATTGCCCGCTGGAATTCGTGCAGTTGGTAAAGCATGCAGGCTACTCCCGCGTGGGGGGACGGTGCGCAAGGGCGGCGTGGGGCGTCGCGGCGTGCCGTGTGGGTCAGCGGCCGGCCATGTTGCATTGCAGCCGGACAATCTCGTCGATCATATCGGACAACGATCGGTTGTGCAATGCAACATTTCCCGGTTTTTTCATCAAATTTTTGCGATTTGACGATCCATGAACAAGGGCGCGCGCCGCGCCGCTCAGCGGCCGGTCGCGACGGCCGGCGCGGGCTGGCCGGCCGCGCGCGCCATCGCGTCTTCATGGTGCATCAGGTTCATCGCGGTATGCACGAGCGCCACGTGCGAGAACGCCTGCGGGAAGTTGCCGACGAGCCGCCCGGCCACCGGGTCGTACTCCTCCGCGAGCAGCCCCAGGTCGTTCGACAGCGCGAGCAGGCGGCTGAAGAGCCGATGCGCGTCGTCGATCCGGCCGAGCAGCGCATAGCTGTCGACCAGCCAGAAGCTGCACGCGAGAAACGTGCCTTCGCCCGGCGGCAGGCCGTCGTCGTATTCGGTCGTGCGGTAGCGCATCACGAGCCCGTCGTGCAGCAATTCCCGCTCGATCGCGTCGACCGTGCCGACGATGCGCGGATCTTCCGGCGGCAGGAAGCCGAGCTGCGGCAGCAGCAGCACGCTCGCGTCGAGCTCGTCGCTGCCGTAGCTCTGCGCGAACGCCTGCTTGCCTTCGTGCCACGCGTTGGCGCAGACGTCCGCATGGATCCGCTCGCGCAGCGCGCGCCAGCGGTCGAGCGAGCCGGGCAGCCGGAACATTTCCGCCGACTTGATCGCGCGGTCGAACGCGACCCACGCCATCACCTTCGAGAACGTGAAATGGCGGCGGCCGCCGCGCGTTTCCCAGATGCCTTCGTCGGGCTCCTGCCAGATCTTCTCGAGATGGTCGAGCAGCGCGCACTGCACGGACCAGACCGTGTCGTCGGCCTGCAGGCCGCCCACGCGCGCGAGGTGCAGCGCGGCCATCACCTCGCCGAACACGTCGAGCTGGAGCTGGTTCGCGGCGCCGTTGCCGACGCGCACCGGCTTCGAATCCTGGTAGCCGGGCAGCCAGTCGAGCTCCATTTCCGGCAGCCGGCGCTCGCCGGCGATCCCGTACATGATCTGGATCTGCTCGGGCGAGCCGGCCATCACGCGGCCGAGCCACGTGCGCCATGCGCGCGCCTCGTCGTAGTAGCCGCCGCGCATCAGCGCGAGCAGCGTGATCGTCGCGTCGCGCAGCCAGCAGTAGCGGTAGTCCCAGTTGCGGTTGCCGCCGATCTTTTCGGGCAGCGACGTGGTCGGCGCGGCGACGATGCCGCCGGTCGGTTCGTACGCGAGCGCCTTCAGCGTGATCAGCGAGCGGCGCACGGCGGCCGCGTAGCGGCCCTGCACCTGGCAGCGGCCCGACCATTCGAGCCAGTAGTTCTCGGTGCGCGCGAGCATCGACAGCGGGTCGCGCGCCGGCGGCAGCCGCATGTGCGACGCCGCGTAGCCGAGCGAGAACGGCACGCGCTCGTCGGCGCTCACCGTGAATTCCGCGAGCGTATGGAGGTTCTTGCCGGTGAGCGGCACCGGCGTGCGCAGCACGACGGTATCGGGGCCGGCGATGGCCTTCATGCCGTCCTCGCGGGTCAGTTGCGTGACCCACGGAATCGAGAAACCGTAGTCGAAGCGCAACACGAGCTCCATGCGCATCTTCATCGTGCCGTGGCGGCCGACGACGATCCGCACCAGTTCGGACCAGCCGTTGCCGGGCGGCATGAAGTCGATCACGGTGACGGCGCCGTCGGCGCTTTCGTAATCGGTTTCGAGAATCAGCGTGTCGCCGCGATAGCGGCGGGTCGTGTGCGTGATCGCGGCGTCGGCGGCCGGAGCAAGCAGCCAGCGGCCGTGCTCGGGCGTGCCGAGCAGCGCCGCGAAGCAGGCGCCCGAATCGAAGCGGGGCCAGCACAGCCAATCGACGGAGCCGTCTTTTGCGATCAGCGCGGCCGTGTGGCCGTCGCCGACGAGGGCGTAGTCTTCGATCAGGGCGGGCATGGGCAGGCGATCCTTGGGTATTCGAGTTCACAATGCGGACGCCGGCGGCCCGGACTTCACGCCCGGGCGCCGCGCCCCGTATACTCGGCCGGGCGGCGGAGCGCATGAACGGCCGGCGTTTCGTCCTATCTCAACACTTGACGCGACTCGATGCAAGGAGGATTCAATGCCCAACCGTTTACGCGAGCGTGACGCACGCGCTTCGACACGAGGGTTCCCGCTTAGGTTCGCTCACTGGATGAAAGGTTTCGCGATCGTGCTTTCCCTGTCCGCGACCCACGCATTCGCGCAGCAATCGTCCGCCCCGGCCGACGGCGTCTACAACCTGCTCGTCGGCACCTATACGGGCGGCGGCAGCGACGGGATCTACGTTTACCGCTTCGATACGAAAACGGGCAGCGTCGCGCCGGTGTCGTCGGCGAAGACCGAGAATCCGTCGTATCTGTTGCCGAGCCGCGACGGTCGCACCGTATACGCGGTCAACGAACTGCCCGGCGACAATGGACCGGCGACGCAGCGCGGCGGCATCAGCGCGTTCGGCTTCGACGCGAAGACGGGCGCGCTCACGTTCATCGACCGCGTATCGTCGGAAGGGAACGATCCTTGCTATCTCGCGCTGTCGCCGGACGGCAAGTACCTCGTCACCGCCAACTACTCGGTTGCGGCCGATCCGGGCGGCAGCTTCGCGGTGTTCCCGATCCGCGACAACGCCGCCGTCGGCCCGGCCGTGTTGACGGTCCATCACGAAGGCACGGGGCCCGTGAAGGGCCGCCAGGACGGCGCGCACGTGCATTCGACGGTATTTTCGCCGGACGGCCGATACCTGTTCGTGCAGGATCTCGGCGCGGACAAGATCTACGGCTACCGCTACACGGTGGACGGCAGCCGCGGGCTGATCAGCCCGACCGACACGCGCTACACGCCGGTGAAGGCCGGCTCGGGCCCGCGTCACATGGTGTTCGGCGCCGACGGCCGGTTCGCGTACGTGACGAGCGAACTCAACGCGTCGGTCGAGGTGTTCGGCTATCACGACGGCAAGCTGACGCCGGTCGAGACGGTGCCGATGACGGCCCCGGGCTTCAAGGGCAAGGTCGGCGGCGGCGCGATCCACCTGTCCCCGGACGGGCGCTTCCTGTACGTGAGCAACCGCGGCGACGCGAACGACCTCGTGATCTACGCGGTGAACAAGGCGGACGGCCGGCTGAAGTACGTCGGCCGCCAGTCGAGCCTCGGCAAGACGCCGCGCGAGTTCCTGATCGATCCGACCGGCAAGTGGCTGATCGTCGGCAACCAGGACAGCGACACGTTCTACGTGTTCAGTCGCGATGTCGAAACGGGGCAGCTCGGCGCGAATCCGCAGAAGGTCGCGGTCGGCAAGCCGGTCGATTTCAAGCTGGTGCCGGTGCAGTAAACGAGAAAGGCGCTGCTGAGGCAGCGCCTTTTTTTGCGGGCGGCCGGTTGCGCGGCGCGCCAGTCTCGATGAATCGCGGCCGGCGGGCCGCCGGCGTCAGTCGGCCGCGGCCGGCACGAGCACCTCGCGGCTGCCGTTGATGCCCATCGCCGACACGAGGCCGGCCGCTTCCATCTGCTCGACGAGGCGCGCCGCACGGTTGTAGCCGATGCGCAACTGACGCTGCACCGACGAGATCGACGCGCGCCGCGTGCGCACGACGAACGCGACGGCTTCGTCGTACAGCGGATCGGCTTCCGCGTCCGGCGCATCGCCGAACAGGTCCTGCGTCGCGCCGTCGGTGGCCGGGCCGTCGAGAATCCCTTCCTCGTATTGCGGCTCGCCGAACTGCTTCAGATACTCGACGATCCGGTGCACTTCCTCGTCGGCGACGAACGCGCCGTGCACGCGCTGCGGATAACCGGTGCCCGGCGGCAGGAACAGCATGTCGCCCATCCCGAGCAGCGACTCCGCGCCCATCTGGTCGAGGATCGTGCGCGAATCGATCTTCGACGACACCTGGAACGCGACGCGCGTCGGAATGTTCGCCTTGATGAGGCCGGTGATCACGTCGACCGACGGCCGCTGGGTCGCGAGGATCAGGTGGATGCCGGCCGCGCGCGCCTTCTGCGCGAGGCGGGCGATCAGCTCCTCGATCTTCTTGCCGGCGACCATCATCAGGTCGGCCAGCTCGTCGATCACGACGACGATCAGCGGCAGCTTCGACAGCGGCTCCGGGTCGTCGGGCGTCAGCGAGAACGGGTTGCCGATCTTCTTTTCCTTCGCTTCCGCGTCGCGGATCTTCTGGTTGAAGCCCGCGAGGTTGCGCACGCCGACGGCCGACATCAGCCGGTAACGCTTCTCCATTTCGCCGACGCACCAGTTGAGCGCGTTCGCCGCGAGCTTCATGTCGGTGACGACCGGCGCGAGCAGGTGCGGGATGCCTTCGTAGACCGACAGCTCCAGCATCTTCGGGTCGATCATGATGAGCCGCACGTCTTCCGGCGTCGCCTTGTACAGCAGCGACAGGATCATCGCGTTGATCGCGACCGACTTGCCCGAACCCGTCGTGCCCGCCACGAGCATGTGCGGGGCCTTCGCGAGATCGGTGACGACCGGGTGGCCGGTGATGTCCTTGCCCATCGCGATCGTCAGTTGCGACGGCGAATGCTGGTACGGGCGCGATTCGAGGATCTCCGACAGTCGGATCATCTGGCGCTTCGCGTTCGGCAGTTCGAGGCCCATGCAGGTCTTGCCGGGGATCGTCTCGACGACGCGGATCGACGTGAGGCCGAGGCCGCGCGACAGGTCCTTCATCAGGCCGACGATCTGGCTGCCGCGCACGCCGAGCGCGGGTTCGATCTCGAAGCGCGTGATCACGGGGCCGGCCGATGCGCCGACCACCGTCACCGGCACCTTGAATTCCTGCAGCCGCTGTTCGATCACCTGCGCGGTTTGCGCGAGGTGTTCCTCGGTGATCGTTTCGACGTCGTCGGATGCGGGCTCGAGCAGGTCGAGCGTCGGCAGTTCGACGCTGAACGACGCGGGTGCGTGGAATTCGAACGCGTTCGGGTGCGGCGGGCGGGCGGGGGCGACCGGGGCCGGTTCGGCTGCGTCGATGGTTTCGGCGGCTTCGGTGGCCGGTGCGCCGATCGACGCGGCAGCGGGCAAGGTCGGCGCGCAAACCGCGGCTGCCGGCGTGGGCGAGAGGTTCGCAGCGGGGAGGGGCGCCGCTTGCGGTGTTGCGCTCGGCGTTGCGCCCGCGTCATGCGACATCGACCAGCTCGCCGACGACGCGGCCGGGGCGGGCTGTGTCGTCAACGTTTGGGCTGCGACTGCGGCGGGGACGAACGCGATCGACGGAGCCTGCGTCGCAGCGGTCGCGCCTATCGACGTCGGCGATCCGGCGGCCGCGGCAGGCGAGCCCGCGATCGAGTGGATCGGCGTGGCGGCGGCCGTGGTCGTCGACGCGATCGTGCTGAAGGACGGCGACGCCGGTGCGGACGCGGTGGGCGACGCGGGCAGGCCGCTTGCCGGCTGCGGAGCGACTGCGCTCGATGAGCCCGATGTCGCGAAAGTCGTGGTACCGGTCGACGGGGTTGCCGTGTCGACCGGAAGCGTCGATGCCGGCGCGGAAGACGGTGCGGCGACGGGCGCGGACGCGAAAGTCGCGGGTGTCGCGGTGACGGGCGCCGGCGTTGTTGGCGCCTGCGCAGTCGAACCGAACGGCGAACCCGATGCGCCGGTCGCCGATGGCGTCACGGCGGGCGCATCGGTCGATGCGGGCGTCGAAGCGAGGGAAAGCGAACCGTAGGGCAGGTCCGTCACACCGGCCGGCGACGCCGACGCGGCGGAAGTAGCGGGTGGTGCCGACGCGGCCGGTTGCGACGGCGACGCTGACGCCGTACCGGTTACGCCGACCGACGAAACTGCGGCGTCGATAGGCGCGATGCTCGACGTGGAGGCGGGTGCGGACGCGTGTGCAGTCGAACCGTCAGCCGTGCCGGTCAGCGGCGACGCAGCGGCGGTCGAAGCCGTCGATGTTGCGGCAAACGGCTGAGCCGCCGGTGATTTCGGCGATTGGGCGGAGACGGTCGACGGGGCTGCGGCGGGCTGCACCGTCGAAGGTGTCCAATACGTGGCGGCGGGCGTCGCGCGTGGAGCGACAGCCGGCAACGACGCGGCAGGTTCCGCCTCGACCGGCTTGGCAGCGTCCTGTGCGGGATGCGATACGGCCGGTGCGGACGTTGCCGCAATCGACGAAGCGGGCAGGGCAGCGAACGAAACGATGCTGTCGGCCGACGGCTTCACGTCGGCGTGCGCATCGGTAGCCCCTCGATGCAAGTGGACCGGTGCCGCGCGATCGATTGCAGGTGCCGGTCGTGCGTCGTCCTCGTCGTCGACATCGACGGACGCGGTCGGCTTGCCGGCACCGAGGTCGCGAACCGCTGCATTGCCTGCTTGCGCGAACGCCGAATGAGCGGACTCCGATCCCGTGGCGTGCACGGGCGCATCGGCCATCGGGTTTTCGGTCGACACGTCGAGCGCGGAAATCGGCGGGCTGACGACGTCGTCCCAAGGCGCGACGTCGAACGACGGCGCAGCGGCCGCATCGTCCACGCGACGGATTTCGTCGTCGGCGCGATGCGCGAACGCGCGATCGTCGATGCCGGTATCCGGCCGCGTGGACGGTGCGGCGTCGTCGAGCGCCCGGGTGGGCGAATCGACACGCGGGGCCTGCGCGATACCGGATTGCGCAGGCATGAAGGCGTCGAGCACGATCGGCGCGCCGTCGTCGCGAGCAGGCGCGGCATCGCGTGCGGCCGGGACATCGGCGTCCTGGGCTGCGATGTCCTGCGCCGCGGGGACGAACGCGTTCGACGCGGCCGCGGATGCCGGCGCGGCCACGCTGCCTGCCGTCGCGGCGACGCCGGCCACGGCGGCGGCAGCGGTCGCCGCGCGCGTTGCATCGGCCGATTGCGCGCCGCCCAGCGATGCCCATTGCGCGGTGCTGGCCTCGATCGAGCGCAGCGTGTCGTGAACGCTCGGCGCCGGCGTGATCGGCGCGGCCGGCTTCTCGTTCCATGCATAGAGCGGTGCGCGCGCCGGCGCGGGCGGCGCCGGGCGGCGTCGTGCCGCGTCCGACGGGCCGGCTGCCGCCGTGCCCGCGCCCGGCCGCACCGGCGGACGCTGCGGCGGCGTACCGGCCGGGCGCGGCGTGACCGTCGCGCGCGGCGCCGTCTGCGTCAGCGCGGCTGTGGCCGGTCGCGCGGCGGTCGGACGCGGCCGGACGGGTTCGAATCCGACCGGAAGCGGGGCGGGCGCGGGGCGCGGCACTTGCGCGTTCGCCGCGGCGCGCGCGAGGCTGGCGGTGCTGCCGGTAGTCGGCGGCGGCATCGCACTGGCCGGGATCGGCGCGTGCGGCGCCGGCGTGCGCGGCGGGGCGGTCGGCTTCAGCCAGCCCGACGGCGCGACGGGCTCCGCGAGCGGGCGGGGCGGCGTCTTGCTGCGCGGCTTCGGGCGTGCCTGCGGATCGGGTTTCCACACCGTCGGGCGCGAATACCGGCCGTTCTGGCGCGGCGCCATCGAGTTGACGGTGTGCGCGGTGGTCGGCTGCACGACGTCGTCGTCGCGATGCAGCGCGCTGCGCGGCAGGTCGGCGATCCCGCGCGCGTCGTCGTCGCCGCCATCGCGCGACAGCTTGACGCCGAACGACGTGTCGACCCACGCGGCGAACTGCCGCCAGCCGATGCCGGTCAGCCACGGCAAGCCGGCGAAGAACAGCACGACCATCGCGATCGGCGTGCCGATCGGGCCGAGCACGTGGGCGAAGCCGGCCGAGCACGCATGGCCGAGTGCGTTGGTGTCGGGGCCCGATAGCGGGCTCGTCAGCGTGCAGCTTGCGACGAACACCGCCGCGAAGCCGAGCCACAGGCGGATCGAGCCGCGGCCGGCGAGCCCGCCGCCGCCGGGCAGCATCGCCTGCACGAGACGCCAGAAGAGAAGGAGAAACCAGACGGCGGAGATGCCGAACCAGCCGAAGACAACCGTGTGCATGCTTTGAAACAGGAGTGGGGAGGGGCGCGCGGGGCGCGACCCGCCGAGTTTAACCGGCCGGCGAACAAGACTCTAACGCGGCGTGATTCCGGTTCACGCCGCGCGACGCACGTGGATGGCACGTGCGCGTGGCGCGCCACACGAAGGCGGTCGGTCGGCCTTCGCGCGCGCCGGACATCAGGGGCTCCGCTGCGTGAACGTCAGCGTTGCGCCGGCTTGGGTCACGATCTGCAATTGCTGTGGCGCGCGCATCTGCACGCCGGTTTTCTCGATGTGGGCGAGCGCGTCGAGGTACGCGGATTCGAGCTGGCCGCCGAGCGTGTTCGGGCAGGCCATTCGCGTGCCGGCGAGCGGGCCGAAGCTCAGCAGGCTGTTCTTGATCGCGTAGGTGCCCATGTAGCGGTTGCAGCCCGAGAACCCGCTCGCGCGGCGGATGCCCGAGTCGGTCGACAGCGCGAGCTTGATCGGCTCGCCGTTGTCGCCGTGCGGGATCGCGCGTGGCGTGCCGTCGGCGTTCACCCAACTGGTGAGCTCCCAGCTCGTGTCGTCGAGCAACTGGACGGCGGCCGGGTTGTACGGATCGGGCGCGGGGGCGGCGGAATCGGGATGGGTCGGCATCGCACAGGCGGCGAGAAGCGTGGCAAGCGTCAGCGCGCAGAGCGGCGCGCGCAACGGGCGAAGCAGGCCGGTGCGTGCGCGTGCGGCCGCGGACAGGTGGGACATGAGCCTCGTTCCTCTTCGGATTCTGATCAAGGCGTAAGAGTAACGCACCCGCCCCGCGGCAGGCGAGCCGACACTTCGCGCGCGAAAACGTTCGCGGCCCGCCCGCGGGCCTCGCGCGACCGGGCGCCGGCGTGGCCAAACCGCCCGAACCGGCCCGGATGCCCGTGTTAACATCGAAGCCGTTTTCGTCCTCCAACAGAACCAGCGGGAAATCACATGCAGATCGGTCAGCGGCTCGGTACGCCGCTTTCACCCTCGGCCACGCGCGTCATGCTGCTCGGCGCCGGCGAACTCGGCAAGGAAGTCATCATCGCGTTGCAGCGTCTCGGCGTCGAAGTCGTCGCGGTCGACCGCTATCGGGACGCGCCGGGCCACCAGGTCGCGCATCGCGCGCACGTGATCGACATGACGGACCCGGCCGCGCTGCGGGCCATCGTCGAAGCCGAACGGCCGCACCTGATCGTTCCCGAAATCGAGGCGATCGCCACCGACGCGCTCGCGGCGATCGAGGCGGCCGGCCTCGCCGAGGTGATCCCGACCGCGCGCGCGACGCAGCTCACGATGAATCGCGAAGGGATCCGCCGGCTCGCGGCCGAGGCGCTCGGCCTGCCGACTTCCCCGTACGCGTTCGCGGATTCGTTCGAGGCCTTCAGCGCGGCCGTCGCGAAGATCGGCATGCCGTGCGTCGTGAAGCCCGTGATGTCGTCGTCGGGCAAGGGGCAGTCGGTCGTGAAGACCGATGCCGACGTGAAGCCCGCGTGGGACTACGCGATGGCGGGCGGGCGCGTGAACCACGGCCGCGTGATCGTCGAGGGCTTCGTCGATTTCGACTACGAGATCACGCAGCTGACCGTGCGCGCGATCGACCCGGCGACGCTCGACACGCGCACCTATTTCTGCGAACCGGTCGGCCATGTGCAGGTGGCGGGCGACTATGTCGAATCGTGGCAGCCGCAGCCGATGAGCGCGGCGGCGCTCGAGAAGTCGCGCGAGATCGCGCACAAGGTGACCGAGGCGCTCGGCGGGCGCGGGCTGTTCGGCGTCGAGCTGTTCGTGCGCGGCGACGACGTATGGTTCTCCGAGGTGAGCCCGCGGCCGCACGATACGGGCCTCGTCACGCTCGCCTCGCAGCGCCAGTCGGAATTCGAGCTGCACGCGCGGGCGATTCTCGGCCTGCCGGTCGATCCGGCGCTCGGCACGCCGGCCGCGTCGGCGGTGATCTACGGCGGGCTCGACGAGCGCGGGATCGCGTTCGAAGGCGTGCGCGACGCGCTCGCGGTGCCGGGCGCGGACCTGCGCCTGTTCGGCAAACCGGAAAGTTTCGCGAAGCGGCGCATGGGCGTCGCGCTGGCGACCGGCGCGACCGTCGACGAAGCCCGCGAACGCGCGAAGCGCGCTGCCGCGGCCGTCCGGCCCGTGTCGGCGCGCTGACGGAACGAGGAGAGGACGATGGCGTCGCGATGGTTGCGTATCGGAAAGCTGGGCGCCGCGCTGGCGCTCGTCGCGAGTCTCGCCGGCTGCGGCGTCGCGGCCGCGCCGTGCCGGGTGGCGTCGGCAGGACTCAAGATCGTGCCGCTCGTCGGCCATCTCGCCGCGGCGCCGACCGATGCGTGCGCGGACGTGATCGATCCCTGATTCTGGCGATCGGCGCGATTTCCCGCCGATCCTGCAAACAATAACCGCGCGTCCCGCACGGGCGCGTTTCCACCGTCTCGTGAGAGGACCTGCATGATTCGCCCAACCCTCGCCGCGCTTGCGCTCGCCGGCACCGCCGTTTCGGTCGCGCATGCCGCGCAACTGACCGTCGAGGAGATCGACGCCGACGCGCGCCAGCAAACCATCTATCAGTGCGCGAACCACAAGCAGCCGGTGCGCGTGTCGTATTGGCTCGCGGGCAACGGCCAGAGCTTCGCGCTCGTGCCGGTGGACGGCAAGCAGATGCTGTTCGTCGATACGGTGTCGGCGTCGGGCGCACGCTACCAGGCCGGCCGCTATACCTGGTGGACGAAGGGCAAGGAAGCGACGCTGCGCGACGAGATCGCCGACCCGCAGTCGCCGCCGCTGCTGGGCGACTGCGTGCAGGTCGAGAAGAAAAAGAAGAAGGGCTGAGCGGTGGACGCGCGCGCAGCGCATATTCGCCTGCGTGACCTGCCGTCGGGTTGACGGACGGGCATGCCGATGTGGGATTTTAGGATCGAGCCCTAATATGGTTCACTGGCCGATACGGATAGCCCGATCGGCCAATCGCCCGGTCGCGCGGGGCGGACAGGCACGCCGCGCGAACCGCGGTCGCGGCCGTTCGCGGCGTTGTCACGGACAGACGCCCGCACGGTGCTACAATACGGCCCTTTCCGCCGGCATTCGCGCCGAACGGAGTCCGCACGGCCTGGCGTCCGGCGTTCGCATCGAACCGGTCCCAAGCACCAGAGCGGCGCCGCGCGGCGCGCCGCGGCTCCGTCTATTTCCGAATTGTGATGAGCGCAGGCCCGGCCGGCCTGACGCACGATGTCCCCGCCGCGCCTTTTGAGCGAAACGCCACCATGTCCGATTCTGTCGCCAAGCCCGTCGACGCAACCTTCGACCAATTCGGCCTTGCCGCCGATATCCTGAAAGCCATTGCGGAGCAGGGCTATACGACGCCGACGCCGATTCAGGCTCAGGCCATTCCGGTCGTGCTCGCCGGCCGCGACGTCATGGGCGCCGCGCAAACGGGCACCGGCAAGACCGCGAGCTTCTCGCTGCCGATCATCCAGCGTCTGCTGCCGCAAGCCAATACGAGCGCGTCCCCGGCGCGCCACCCCGTGCGGGCGCTGATCCTCACGCCGACGCGTGAACTCGCCGACCAAGTTGCCGCGAACGTGCACGCGTATGCGAAGCACACGCCGCTGCGCAGCGCGGTGGTGTTCGGCGGCGTCGACATGAACCCGCAATCGGCCGAACTGCGCCGCGGCGTCGAGATCCTGATCGCGACGCCGGGCCGCCTGCTCGACCACGTGCAGCAAAAGACGGCGAACCTCGGCCAGGTGCAAATCCTCGTGCTCGACGAAGCCGACCGGATGCTCGACATGGGCTTCCTGCCCGATCTGCAGCGCATCCTGAACCTGCTGCCGAAGGAGCGTCAGACGCTGCTGTTCTCGGCCACGTTCTCGGGCGAAATCAAGAAGCTCGCGTCGACCTACCTGCGCAACCCGCAGACGATCGAAGTCGCGCGCAGCAATTCGACGAACGCGAACGTCACGCAGATCGTCTACGACGTCGCCGAAGGCGACAAGCAGGCGGCCGTCGTGCAATTGCTGCGCGATCGCGGCCTCAAGCAGGTGATCGTGTTCTGCAACAGCAAGATCGGCGCGAGCCGCCTCGCGCGCAACCTCGAGCGCGACGGCGTGGTCGCGTCGGCGATTCACGGCGACAAGACGCAGATCGAGCGGATGCAGGCGCTCGACGCGTTCAAGCGCGGCGAAATCGAGGCGCTGGTCGCGACCGACGTGGCCGCGCGCGGTCTCGACATCGCCGAACTGCCGGCCGTGATCAACTTCGACCTGCCGTTCAGCGCCGAAGACTACGTGCACCGGATCGGCCGTACCGGTCGTGCGGGGGCGACGGGCGACGCGCTGTCGCTGTGCAGCCCGAACGAGCGCAAGCAACTCGCCGATATCGAGAAGCTGATCAAGCGTCCGCTCGAAGTGCAGACGCTCAAGCTCGACAAGCCCGCGCGCCAGCGTCACGACGAGCGCGGCGGCGAGCGCGCCGGTGAGCGCAGCAGCGAGCGCGGTGGCGAACGGGGCGGCCGGCGCGAGCGCGACGAGCATCGCGGTGCAGCAGGTCGCCGGTCGGGCAGTTCCGAGCGCGGTGGCCATCATCGCCGGCACGAAGCGCCGGTCGACGATTTCTTCCTGAAACCGTACGAGCCGTCGGCGTCGGCGAAGCAGCCGGACGACACGCAGGCCGCGCAGCAGCCCGAGAAGAAAGGGCCGAAGCGTCAGGTCGCCGCGCTGCTCGGCGGGTTCGGAATGCCGCGCAAGCCGTCGGCGTAAGCTGGGCGAAGCGGCAGGGCGGCGCGTGAGCGCCGCCGGACAGGCGGGTACATGCGACGAGCATGTGCCCGTTTTTCATTGGGCGAGGCGATCGGGACGGGGCGTGCGTGCGCGGGCGATTGCGTGCCGCGCGGGGGCGGATATTTCGATGCGGGGCCGTAGCGGACGCGGCGCTCAGGCTTCCGTCACGCTTTCATGCGATCCGATTCGCCGCCGCCGGATGCGGGAACGTCGTCGGCACGGGCCGGTTTCCTGCCGGCGCTTCAACCGGCGCGCGGCCCGAAGCGACGCGCCCACGCATCGGTGGCGGCCGCGTAGAACGCGTCGATCGTATCGCCCGGCAGCTCGCCATCGTTCGACAGTCCGAGATGCGCGGCCGCGGCCCGCAGCGCCGGCAGCGGATCGTTGCGTTCGAGCGCCGTCGCGCCGGTCTGCTTGCTGAGCTTTTCGCCGTTGGCGTCGACGACGACCGGCACGTGCAGGTACGCGGGAGTCGGCACGCCGACGCAGCGCTGCAGATGGATCTGGCGCGCGGTCGAATCGAGCAGGTCGGCGCCGCGCACGACGTGCGTGATGCCGGCGTCGGCATCGTCGACGACGACCGCGAGCTGATACGCCCATTGGCCGTCCGCGCGTTTGAGCACGAAATCGCCGACTTCGGTCGCGAGGTTCTGCGATTGCGTGCGCTGCCAGCGATCGTCGAACGCGATGAGCGCGTCGTCGCCGTCCGGCACGCGCAGCCGCCATGCGCGCGCGGGTTTGCCGTGCAGGCCGGTGCGGCAGGTGCCCGGATACGCAAGCGTCGTGTGGCGTTCGTGGGCGGCGCGCAGCGAATCGGCGATTTCCTTGCGCGTGCAGCCGCACGGATACACGAGCCCCGCCGCGACGAGCCGCTCGAGCGCGGCCGTGTAGGCCGCGTCGCGCGTACTCTGCCAGACGGGCCGCTCGTCGGGCGTCATGCCGAAATGTGCGAGCGTCGCGAGGATGTCGTCGGCCGCGCCGGGCACCGTGCGCGGGCCGTCGAGATCCTCGATGCGCACGAGCCAGGTGCCGCCGTGCGCGCGTGCGTCGAGCCAGCTCGCGAGCGCGCCGACCAGCGAGCCGAAGTGCAGCGGGCCGGTGGGCGACGGCGCGAAGCGGCCGCGATAGCCGTGGTTCATCGGCGGGGCGCGGTGCGACGCGCGGTTACGCGGCGGCGCTGGCGGCCTGCGCGCAGGCCGGGCACGACTTGCCGGGCACGTAGCTCGGCGATTGTTGCGCTTGCGGTGTGACGACCGCGCGGCACGCGAAGCACGTGACGTTCTCGGTGGGCTGGAGCTGCGGGTTCAGCGCGGTGCGGTAGTCGAACACGAAGCAGTCGCCGTGATAGTGCGCGCCGCCGACTTCCTCGAAGTACTTCAGGATCCCGCCTTCGAGCTGGTACACGTTCTCGATGCCGATTTCCTTCATGTGGATCGCGGCCTTCTCGCAGCGGATGCCGCCGGTGCAGAACGACACGACCGTCTTGCCCTCGAGGTCGGCGCGATGCGCGTCGATCACTTCCGGGAATTCGCTGAACTTGTCGATCCGGTAGTCGAGCGCGTTGTCGAACGTGCCGACGTCGACTTCGAACGCGTTGCGCGTGTCGAGCATCACGACCGGGCGGCCCGTATCGTCGTGACCACGGTCGAGCCACGTCTTCAGCGTGCGGGCGTCGACGAACGGCGCACGGCCGAGTTCCGGCTTGATCGCCGGCTTCTTCATCGTGATGATCTCGCGCTTCAGGCGCACGAGCATGCGGCGGAACGGCTGCGAGTCGGACAGGCTTTCCTTGAACTGCAGCGTCGCGAACTTGCCTTCGAACAGCGGATCGTGGCGGATGTATGCGATGAACGCGTCGGTGGCTTCGCGCGTGCCGGCGATGAACAGGTTGATGCCTTCCGGCGCAAGCAGGATCGTGCCGCGCAGGCCGAGTTCGTTGCAGCGGGCGGTGACGAGCGGGCGCCATTGCTCGTTCGCGTCGAGCGAGACGAAGTGGTAGGCGGCGAGGTTGACGATGGTCATGATGGTCCGACGGGAAAACGGCCGCACGGCGGCCCGCAAAAAAGGGTGCGAAGCCGGGGCGTTGATTCGAAAAACCGTATTATCCCGCAAACGGCGCGGGCATCGGTACCCGGCCGACCGGCCAACCGCGCGACGCGTCGCCGCGTGCATCGGCCGAACGGCCAAAGCGGGCATTTTTTGGGCAGCCTGCGCGGCGAGGCGGCTACAATAGCGCCCATGTCAGATCCTCGCTTCGTCCATCTTCGCGTTCACTCCGAGTTCTCGATCGCCGACGGCATCGTGCGCATTGACGACATCGTCAAGGCGGCGGCCGCGGACGGTCAGGGTGCGCTCGCGCTCACCGATCTCGGCAACGCATTCGGTCTCGTCCGTTTCTACCAGGAAGCCCGCGGCAAGGGCATCAAGCCGATCGCCGGCTGCGACGTCTGGATTGCCAATCCCGACGACCGCGACAAGCCGTCGCGGTTGCTGCTGCTGGTCAAGGACAAGGTCGGTTACCTGAATCTCTGCGAGCTGCTGTCGAAGGCGTGGCTCACGAACCAGTACCGCGGCCGAGCGGAGCTCGACGCGAGCTGGCTCGACGGCGAGCGCGCGCAGGGGCTGCTCGCGCTGTCGGGCGCGCAACAGGGCGATATCGGGCTCGCGCTGGCCGCGGGCAACGAAGACGCCGCGCGCCGCCACGCCGAGCGCTGGGCGCGGGTGTTCCCGGGCGGCTTCTACATCGAGCTGCAGCGTTACGGCCAGCCGGGCGCCGAGGCGTACATCCAGCAGGCCGCGACGCTCGCCGCGTCGCTGAAGCTGCCGGTCGTCGCGACGCACCCGACGCAGTTCATGACCGACGACGATTTCACCGCGCACGAGGCGCGCGTGTGCATCTCGGAAGGCGACATCCTCGCGAACCCGCGGCGCCAGAAGCGTTTCACGACCGACCAGTATTTCCGCACGCAGGACGACATGGTCGCGCTGTTCGCCGACCTGCCGTCGGCGATCGCGAACACGGTCGAGATCGCGAAGCGCTGCAACCTGAAGCTTGAACTCGGCAAGCCGAAACTGCCGCTGTTTCCGACGCCGGACGGCATGTCGCTCGACGACTACCTGGTCCAGTTGTCGAAGGAAGGGCTCGAGACCCGTCTCGCGCAGTTGTATCCGGTCGAAGCCGAGCGCGACGCGCAGCGCGACACGTACTACAAGCGCCTCGAATTCGAGTGCGGGACCATCACGAAGATGGGCTTCCCCGGCTACTTCCTGATCGTCGCGGACTTCATCAACTGGGCGAAGAACAACGGCGTGCCGGTCGGCCCGGGCCGTGGCTCGGGCGCCGGCTCGCTGGTCGCGTACGCGCTCGGCATTACCGACCTCGATCCGCTGCGCTACAACCTGCTGTTCGAGCGCTTCCTGAACCCGGAACGCGTGTCGATGCCCGACTTCGACATCGACTTCTGCCAGCACGGCCGCGATCGCGTGATCCAGTACGTGAAGGAGAAATACGGCGCGGACGCCGTGTCGCAGATCGCCACCTTCGGCACGATGGCCGCGAAGGCGGCCGTGCGCGACATCGGCCGCGTGCTCGACCTCGGCTACATGTTCACCGACGGCGTCGCGAAGCTGATCCCGTTCAAGCCCGGCAAGCACGTGACGATTGCCGACGCGATGAAGGAAGAGCCGCAACTGCAGGAGCGCTACGACAACGAGGACGAAGTCCATCAGCTGCTCGACCTCGCACAGCGCGTCGAGGGCCTCACGCGCAACGTCGGGATGCACGCGGGCGGCGTGCTGATCGCGCCCGGCAAGCTGACCGATTTCTGCCCGCTGTACACGCAGGGCGACGACGGCGGCGTGGTCAGCCAGTACGACAAGGACGACGTCGAAGCCGTCGGCCTCGTGAAGTTCGACTTTCTGGGTCTCACGACGCTGACGATCCTCGACTGGGCCGAGCGCTACATCCGCCGCCTCGATCCGTCGAAGGCCGACTGGTCGCTCGCGCAGGTGCCGCTCGACGATCCGGCCTCGTTCCAGATCCTGAAGAAGGCCAACACGGTCGCGGTGTTCCAGCTGGAAAGCCGCGGGATGCAGGGCATGCTGAAGGATGCGCAGCCCGACCGCTTCGAGGACATCATCGCGCTCGTGTCGCTGTACCGTCCGGGCCCGATGGACCTGATCCCGAGCTTCTGCGCACGCAAGCACGGGCGCGAGAAGGTCGACTATCCGGATCCGCGCGTCGAACCCGTCCTGAAAGAGACCTACGGCATCATGGTCTATCAGGAGCAGGTGATGCAGATGGCGCAGATCATCGGCGGCTACTCGCTCGGCGGTGCGGACTTGCTGCGTCGCGCGATGGGCAAGAAGAAGCCCGAGGAGATGGCCAAGCACCGCGAGATCTTCGCCGAGGGTGCGGCGAAGAACGGCCTCACGCGCGAGAAGTCCGACGAGATCTTCGACTTGATGGAGAAGTTCGCGGGCTACGGCTTCAACAAGTCGCACGCGGCCGCGTATGCGCTGCTCGCGTATTACACCGCGTGGCTGAAGGCGCACCATCCGGCCGAATTCATGGCGGCCAACATGACGCTCGCGATGGACGACACCGACAAGGTGAAGATCCTGTTCGACGACTGCGTCCTGAACAACCTCACCGTGCTGCCGCCGGACATCAACCAGTCGCATTACCGGTTCGAGCCGGTCGCGGAAGCCGACGGCAAGCGCTCGCGCACGATCCGCTACGGTCTCGGCGCGGTAAAGGGCAGCGGCCAGAACGCGATCGAGGAAATCCTGCGTGCACGCGAGGAAAAGGCGTTCACCGACCTGTTCGACTTCTGCGAGCGGATCGACCGGCGCGTCGTCAACCGCCGCACGGTCGAGGCGCTGATTCGCGCCGGCGCGTTCGATTCGCTGAACCCGAACCGTGCGCAGTTGATCGCGTCGGTGCCGCTCGCGATGGAAGCGGCCGACCAGGCCGAAGCGAATGCGATGCAGGCCGGCCTGTTCGACATGGGCGCCGAGTCGCCGCATGCGCATGCGCTCGTCGACGAACCCGCGTGGGACGACAAGCGTCGCCTGCAGGAAGAAAAGGCCGCGCTCGGTTTCTACCTGTCCGGCCACCTGTTCGACGCGTATCGCGACGAAGTGCGCCGCTTCGTGCGGCAGAAGGTCGGCGACCTGAAGGAAGGGCGCGACAAGCTCGTCGCCGGCATCATTGCGTCGCTGCGCACGCAGATGACCCAGCGCGGCAAGATGTTGATCGCGTTGCTCGACGACGGCACGGGCCAGTGCGAGATCACGATCTTCAACGAACAGTTCGAGGCGAACAAGTCGCTGTTCAAGGAGGACGAGCTGCTGATCGTGCAGGGGCAGGCGCGCAACGACGCGTTCACCGGCGGCATTCGCTTCACGGCCGATACCGTGATGGATCTCGAACGCGCGCGCAGCCGCTATGCGCAGGCCGTGCGGCTGACGATGAACGGCAACGCCGACGCGCTCGCGCTGCGCCGCGTGCTCGAGCCGCACGTGTCGAAGGACGATCCGGCCGCGGCGAACGGGCTCGAAGCGCCCGCGCCGCGCGGCGGCGGCCGCGATGGCGGTCGGCGTCCGCAGCCGCCGCTGCCGAACGGGCTCGCAGTTCAGATCCACTACAGCAACGCGCGCGCGCAAGGCGAGATGCGCCTGGGCGACGCGTGGCGCGTGAAGCCGAGCGACGTGCTGCTGGCGGAGCTGCGTGCGGCGTTCGACGGCAGCGTCGTCGAAATCACGTACTGACCGCGCCCGCTTCGGCGGGTGTCGCGTATAGGCGGCCCGTCGCATCGCCATCGTGCGGTGCGGCGGGCCGTTTTTACGTGCGAGGTAATCGGAGTCTTGGGCTGACCATCCGGACGCTATACAATCCCGCGCTGACCGTCCGAACGCCGCGCCTGCCGCGGGTTCGCACGGCGAGTGGCGCCGCATCGGTGGCGCGCGAATAAACAGGGGCGGGTCCATACGGGGTGCGGCAACGCGCGGCAGTGTAGCCTCCGAACGGGATGCCGTGGAACGGCCCGTCGCGACGATAAAAAAACGGATTGTCACCACATGACTATGGCCGATGGGAACCCGACGCAGCGGATCCTCGTGATCCGGATTGATTTTCTGGGCGACATGCTGTGCACGACGGCGTTTCTCCGCGCGCTGAAGGCGCGTTGGCCGAGCGCGGAGCTGCATGTGGTCGCGAACCGCTACAACGCGGCCGCGCTGGCCGGAAACCCGAACGTGCACACGGTCCATACCTACGTGTACAGCCGTCAGTGCGAGCGCAACGACCGTCCCGGGCGGATGCGCGCCTTCTTCGACCGGTTGCGACTCGTACGCCGTTTGCGCCGTTTGCGGTTCGACCTCGTGATCGTGCCGAACGGCGGCATGCATCGCAGCAGCATGCAGTTCGCGCGCCAGCTTCGCGCGAAGGATTGCCGCTGGCACGATGCCAGGACCGAATTCGACGATCGCAAGCCCGAGCATGTCGCGCAGCGGCCGATGTGCCATGAAGCGTTGTCGGGCTTCCGGCTCGTGCCCGAACTCGGCTGCGCCGATCTCGACCGTCTCGAGCTGTCGGTGCATCCCGATCGCACGCTGCAGGAGGCGTGGCATCGCCTGCTCGGCGCGCGGACGAAGCCGCGCGTCGGGCTGTTCGTGTCGAACAAGGCGGTCGAGCGCCGCTGGCCCGCCGACCGCTGGCGCGACCTCGGCGAGCGGCTCGCACCGGTCGCCGACGTGATCGTGTTTCGCGATCCGGCCATCGGCCCGGCTGTCGAAGACGAGGTATGGCGCGACGTGAATGCACGGCATGTCGCGCCTGCGTCGATCGCCGAACTGGTGGCGGCCGCGAGCCTGCTCGATATGATCGTCTCGGCCGACAGCGCACCCGTCCACCTTGCGTCGGCGCTCGGCGTACCGGTGGCCGCACTGTTCGAGGACCGTCCCGAGAAATACCTGCGCTGGCATCCGCTGGGCGTGCCGCACGTGATTCTGCGCGCGGGCCCGACCGTCGATGCGATCGGCGTCGATGCGGTCGAGCGCGCGGTGCACCACCTGCTGCCGCAGGCCGGCCATCGCGACGACGCTGCGGCCGACGCGGCGCTTGAGCAGCCGGCCGCCGCCACGGCGGCCGCGATCGTCACGACCGCTTCGTAGCGCCGGGGGCGCATCGCGGCCGCGTACCGCACGACGCCCCCGCTGGCGGGGCCGCATCGCGGCTGCCGGCGCGGCCGGTGCGCGATGCCGCGCCGGCTGCTGCAAAATCCTGTACATTGCCAGCCTTGTTCAGCCAGCCAGACGATCGCCGTGGCCCTGTTTTCTTCCGCCCGTCCGCCCAGAACCATCCTCGTTGCCGCGCCGCGCCGTATCGGCGACGTGCTGCTGACGACGCCGCTCGTCCGATCGCTGAAGGCTCGCTGGCCGGACGCGCAGATCGACATGCTGGTGTTTCGCGGCACCGAGGGCGTGCTCGAGCACAATCCGGACGTGCGGCGCGTGATCGTGGTCGCGCAGCGCGCGGGGTTTGGCGAGCGGCTGCGCGACGCGCTGTCGATGTGGCGCCGCTACGATCTCGCGTGCGCGGCGTTGAGTTCCGACCGGCCGCGTTTCTATAGCTGGTTCGCCGGCCGCAAGCGGGTCGGTCTCGTCGACCCGAACCGCGTCACGTGGCTCACGCGGATGATGCTGAACGGGATCGCGATCAATCACCACGAATCCGCGCATACGGTCGTCAGTACGCTCGCACTCGCGCCGGTGATCGGCATCGAGCCGGTGTCCGAGGTCGTCGCACCCGGCATCGGCGACGATCCCGCGCGGCGCGCGCGGTTCGACGCGTGGCTCGCCGAGTCGCCCGCGATCCGCGCCGGCAAGCCGCTGGTCGTGCTGCATCCGTATCCGATGTTCCGTTACAAGCAATGGCGGCTCGACGGCTGGGTCGAAATGATCGGCTGGCTGCGCGAGCAGGGCTTCGCGGTCGCGTTGTCGGGCGGGCCGGCCGACCGCGAGCGCGAGTATGCGGAGCAGATCGCGAACGAGGCGGGCGGCGACCTGCTGAATCTGGTCGGGCGCCTGACATTCGGCGAGAGCGCGGAGCTCGTGCGGCGCGCACGGCTCTTCATCGGGCCCGACACCGGCGCGACGCACGTCGCGGCCGCGACCGGCACCGACACGATTGCACTGTTCGGGCCGTCCGATCCCGTGCGCTGGGGGCCGTGGCCGCAGCACTGGCCCGCGACCGAGAATCCGTGGTCGCTGCGCGGCTCGGGCCGGCACGGGAACGTGTGGCTGCTGCAAGGGGACGGCGATTGCGTGCCGTGCCGGCACGAAGGCTGCGAGCGTCATGTCGACAGCCGCAGCGACTGCCTCGTCCATCTTGGGGCGCAGCGCGTGAAGGCCGCGGCTGCCGAGATGCTCGGGCTGAATCCGCCGGGCCCGGCCGACGTCGTCGTCGACACGTCGCGACTGCGCCGCGCCGGATCCGACTGACGCACGGCAAACGCGCGTTTTTCTTCGTTGGCAGGGGGCTTCGTTTCGCGGAGAACCACGCGGCTCGCCCGCATCGACCGGGGATGTCCGCTGCCGCCGAACCGGTCGGCGTGGGCAGCGGAACGTATGCAGGCGTGCGTTACACGCTGCGGCGGATCGCCGACGTTTCGCGCGGCAGCGCTTCGCTACGCTCGCCGCAACCGAGCAGGATGCCGGCCAGCAGCACGATCAGGTGCCCTTCGGCGAAATCCAGCAACAGCGAATTCGCGAGACTGCCGATCGCGAAGATCGTGAGCCACGCGAGCAGCAGGTGTCGCGAGCGCGGATCGAGCGCACGGCTGCCGCGCGCGATCTGCACGATCAGGTTGATGAACAGCAGCACGCCGAGCGAGCCGAGCTGCACGGCCATCAGCAGGTATTCGTTGTGCGGGTTCGACGTGAGCTGACCTTCGGCCGCCGTCTTGCCGGCCGTGAGCTTCTCGAATTCGGATTCGAGGCCGCCTGCGCCGTAGCCGAGCACCGGGCGCTGGCGATACAGCTCGAATCCCTTCTTGTACCACTCGAGGCGCAGCCCGGTCGACGTGGCCGCGTCGCTCTGTCGGTATTGCTGCACTTCCGTCACGACCTTCGTCAGCCGGCCGTTGTGAACCGTGCAGGCGGCGACCACGAGCGCGGCGCCCGCGAGGACGAGCATGCCGGCGGCGAGCCCTGCGCGCAACGCAGACTGCCGGCGCAGCAACAGCACGAAACGCACGGCGACGACGAGGATCAGCAACAGCGCGATAACCTGCCCCGTGCGTCCTTGCAGCATCACGAATACGTTGACGAGCGACCACGCAGCGATGCCCGCATACGCGGCGCGGGACAGTATCGTGCGGGCTGCCAGCGCGAGATCGGCTGCCTGGTAGAAGAGCAACGCTCCGAACATGCCGGCGGCGATATGGTTCTTGAACACCCACGCGCGCGACAGCGGCAACTGGGTCGCATGCGCCGGCCCGATCGCGGTCAGCCCGAGGTAGTTGGTCGTCGACAGCAGCAGGATCACGCACAGCGTGGCGAACCAGCAGCGCCGCACGATCGGCGCCCAGTTCGAATGACGGAACGCGAGCACGGCGAACGGCAGCAGCAGCAGCTTGTCGTACTTCGCGACCCAGTTCCACGCCTTGTTGTGCGGCGCGACCGTATAAGCGACGCTCACGGCCAGCGCGGCCAGGATCAGCAGCGCCGCCAGCGAAGCCGGGTCGGCGACGAACGAGCGCAGGTTGCGCCAGAATTCGGGGGAGATCACGAGCGCGACCGCGAACAGCCCGCAGAACACGTTGGTCAGCGCGGTCGAGACGGGCACCATGCAGAGCGCGGCGACGGCGAATGCACGGGCGGCGGTCAGGCGCCGCGTGGCGGGAGTGGAAAACGAAAGCATCGGAACCTGGCGTATGGACGAATGCGGCGCGCGAACGGCGTGCACCGCGCCGCGTCGCGCCCCCGGCGAGAGACCCGGGACGAACGGCGCAGTATACGCGAAGCAGGACAGGTTTCCGTGCGGTTTTTGGGGCTCGATCAGCTGAACGCGCGCTTGATCCGCGAGCGCAGCAGCGCACGCTTCAGGCGGCCTTCCACGGTCGGCGTATCGAGTGCGATTCGGGTGCCGACCGGCTCGCCGCGATGCAGGTAATAGCGATCGAACGTCGCCTGGGTCATGCCCCATTTGTTCAGGAACTGACGGCGGCCGTCGTTCTTGACGATCTTGCCGGTGCTCTTCTGCTGGAAGTGATACACGAGGCTGTCGCCGACGCCGATGAAGATCCGGCAGCCGGCGTCCCAGAATTTCATCGAGAAGTCGTTGTCGCTGCTCATGCCCGGCGACAGCTCGCTGCTGTAGCCGCCGATGCGGTTCCACCAGTCGCGGTGCACGAGCGTCGGCGGCCAGGTCGACCCGAGCCAGTCCGCGCGCGCCAGCTTCGGCGTCGCGGCGGCGAGGCCGGCCGCATCGAATTGCTCGGCGTCGCGGCCGAAATCGCTGACGACCACGCACGGGTTGCGCGTGTCGACCGGCTCGATCATCGTGCCGGACAGCATGAACAAGTCGGTCGGCATCCGTTCGATGCGGCGCACGAGCGCCGTGTCCCAGCCCGGGCAGCAGAACATGTCGTCGTTCATGTAGACGACGTAGTCGCGCACGGCGCGCGCGGCGGCCAGGTTGACCGCATGGCAGATGCCGATGTTGGTCGGCGACGCGGTGTGTTCGATCCCTTCGTTGCGCACCCAGTCGAGCGTGCCGTCCGAGCCGTCGTTCACGTGCACGACGATCTGGTGGTCGTACGCGGAATGCCGGCGCAGGCTGCCGACGACGAGCTTGAGGTACGGCAGGTTGTTCCAGGTCGGGATGATGATGGAGAACATGGCGGTCGGATTCGGTGGTCGTCGTGGCGGGCGGCGCGCGGCGCAGCCGTTCGGGCGGGCACGCGCGGTGCGCGCAACCCGGCATTGTAACGCCGGGCCGGCCGTGCGCCGGCGCTCGCCTAGCGGGCCGGTTCGTGACCGAGCTTCAGGAAGCGGTAATACACGGTTTCCGCGTTGAACACGGCGATCATGAAGCCCGCGCGGCCGTCGAGGAACCCGCGCCGCAGCACGTAGGTGCGCACGAACGCCCAGGCGCCGCGGCCGAGCGCCTTGCCGAAGCCGCCGCGCTGGCCGGCCGCGCGGCGCTGACGCGCGCCGGCCGTCGAATACGCGTCGAGCTTGCGCACGACCGTTTCGAAATCCTCGTACGAGTAGTGCATCAGCTTGCCGGGCAGGCGCTGCGCGGCGGTCTCGAACACGAGGCGTTCGTGCACGAGATCGTCCGAGAACCGCGCGGCGCCGCGCCTGAACAGCCGCGGCACCCAGTCCGGATACCAGCCGCTGTGATGGATCCACTGGCCGCAGAAGCTCGACAGCCGGTCGAGCGCATAGACCTGCGCGGCCGGCGCGCGGATCGCATCGCGGATCGATTGCGCGAGTTCCGGCGTGACGACTTCGTCGGTATCGAGCGACAGGATCCAGTCGGTACCGAGCGCGTCGAGCGCGCGGTTCTTCTGCGGGCCGAAACCCGGCCAGTCGCGCTCGACGATCACGCGCGCGCCGTGCGCCTGCGCGATCGCGACGGTATCGTCGGTGCTGCCGCCGTCGACGACGACGATCTCGTCGGCGAACGACAGCGCATCGAGACACTGGGCGAGCCGCGCGGATGCGTTGAGGGCGATGAGGGCGACGCCGAGGGAGGGTTCAGCCATGAAATCGTCGGAAAGGCGGAGAAAACGGTGAGCGGCAGTATACCTTCGGGCCGGCCGCGGGCAGCATCGGCGACGGCCGTGCCGGCGAGGGCGGTGCAGCTATAATGTTGAGCCCTTTTCGGCACCCGCCCGACCAGGGCGCACACCCGGGCGGCCGCGCGCCGGGCGCCGCATCGCGGCTCAAGAAGGATTGCCTTGGAAACCCAGAATACTCTTCGCAAACCGATGGACGGCAGCGGCACTTCGCCGGTGACGGTCCTCAAGCGCCTGTGGCCGTACATCCGGCCGCTCATCGGCATCGTCGTGCTCGCCGTGGTGACGATGGGCGTCGTCGCAGCCACCGAAGCCGGTATCCCGGCGCTGCTCAAGCCGCTCCTCGACCACGGCTTCGGCTCGCACGGCAGCGACCGCGCGAAATGGTACGTGCCGATCGCGGTGATCGGCCTCGCGCTCGTGCGCGGCGTATCGCAGTACGCATCGAATTACCTGCTCAACTACGTATCGAACCGCATCCTGCTGCAGCTGCGGCTCGAGATGTTCCGGCGGATGATCCATACCGGCGCGTCGTTCTTCCAGCGCGAAACCGCGAGCACGGTGATCAACGCGATCGTGTTCGAGGTCAACCAGATCCTGTCGGTGCTGACGGGCGTGATGGTCACGCTCGTGCGCGACTCGCTGACGGTGATCTTCCTGCTCGGCTACCTGTTCTACCTGAACTGGCGGCTCACGCTGATCGTCGCGGTGATCCTGCCGGGCATCGGCTGGCTCGTCAGCAAGATCAACCGCCGGCTGCGCCGCCTGAACCGCGAGCACCAGACGCTGACCAACGAACTGTCGTACATCGTCGAGGAGACGGTCGGCGGCTACAAGGTCGTCAAGGTGCACAACGGCGAAGCGTACGAGATGGACCGCTTCACGACGATGAGCAAGCGCCTGCGCGGCTACGCGATGCGCATGACGATTTCGGGCGGCCTCGCGCAGCCGCTCACGCAGTTCCTTGCGTCGATCGCGCTCGCGGTGGTGATCACGATCGCGGTCGTGCAGTCGTCGAACGACCAGACGACGGTCGGCGGTTTCGTCGCGTTCGTCACGTCGATGCTGCTGGTGATCTCCCCGCTCAAGCACCTGATCGACGTCAACCAGCCGCTGCAGCGCGGGATGACGGCCGCCGAGCTGATCTTCGGGCTGATCGACGAGCCGGCCGAGCCGCAGGGCGGCGGCCGGCCGCTGCCGCACGCGCGCGGCGAGATCGAATTCCGCGCGGTGTCGTTCGACTACGGCGCGGCCGAACGGCCGACGCTCGAGCGCATCTCGTTCAAGGTCGCGCCGGGCGAAATGATCGCGCTGGCCGGCCCGTCCGGAAGCGGCAAGACGACGCTCGTGAACCTGCTGCCGCGCTTCTTCGACCCGACGGACGGCACGATCCTGGTCGACGGCGTGCCGGTGTCCGACTACGATCTCCACGCGCTGCGCAGCCAGATGGCGATGGTCAGCCAGGACGTCGTGCTGTTCAACGACACGATCGCCGCGAACGTCGCATACGGGCAGACACCCGACCGCGCGCGCGTGCAGGCCGCGCTCGAGGCCGCGAACCTCGCCGATGCGGTCGCCGCGATGCCCGACGGGCTCGATACGCTGGTCGGCGGCAACGGGATGCGCTTGTCCGGCGGCCAGCGCCAGCGGCTCGCGATTGCGCGCGCGATCTACAAGGACGCGCCGATCCTGATTCTCGACGAAGCGACGTCGGCGCTCGATTCGGAGTCGGAGCGCCACGTGCAGGCCGCGCTCGAGCGGCTGATGGAAGGCCGCACGACGCTGGTGATCGCGCACCGGCTGTCGACGATCGAGCGCGCGGACCGCATCCTCGTGCTCGAGGGCGGCAAGATCGTCGAAGAGGGCAGCCACGACGAGCTGCTGCGCCACGGCGGCCTCTACGCGCACCTGCACCGGATCCAGTACCAGCAGCAGGCGGCGTAACGCGCGGTGAGGCGGCCGCGATGCCGTGTGCTAGTCTTCGTCGGGCAGTCCCGGTCGTTTCTTGTTCGACGTGACACCACGGAGGGAAGGACAATGAAGAGGATGCACGGCATGATGCTGGCCGCACTGATCGCGGCAGGTTGCGCTGCTACCGCGGCAATGGCGCAGGACCACGACAATCGCGATGACCGTGGCGGCCACGGGATGCAGCACGGCCGTGGCCCGAAACACGTACCGCCCGGCCACGCGATGCATCGCGAAGACGACGTGCCGCCGCGCTGGGCCGACGGGCCGCGCCGCGACTGGCACAAGGGCGACCGGCTGCCGGCCGAGTTCCGCGATCGCCAGTATGTGGTCGACGACTGGCGCGGCTACCATCTGAGTGCGCCGCCGCGCGGCTACCATTGGGTCGGCGTCGGCGGCGACTACCTGCTCGTGCAGATCGGGTCGGGCATCGTGCTGCGGGTCGGTCCGTAACCCGGTCCGTACCCCAGTACCCGTTACGCAGCGGTTCGATACGCAGAGGTCAGTTACGAAGCGGTCCGATCGCTCATCCGGCTGCCGGGCGCGTTGCCCGGCGCCGCGTCACTTTGCCGCCGCGCGGCGGAACCAGCGCCGCTCGATTCTCGACATCAGCCAGCACACGCCCAGCGCGCACACCGTGCCGAGCGTCACTTCGCCGAGCCGGATCAGCGGAACGTCCCACAGCGGGCCGTTGCCCGGGAACAGCAGCACGATCGTCGCGGTCACGCCGCCGAGCCGGGCCGCGCTGCCGACGTTCAGGCACCAGCAGCAGACGATCGCGACCGCGACCGTGATCGCATACGCGACGAGGCGATCGCCGCCCAACGCCGCACCGGCGAAGCCGAGGATGCCGCCGACCATCGCGCCGATGAACTGGTCGCGCGACAGCGACATCGTGTCCGAGTAGTTGTGCTGCGTGACGGCGATCGCGGTGATCGCCGCCCACACGGCCTGCTCGGTATGCATCGCGCGGCCGATCGCATACGCGAGGCACGCGCCGCAGACGGCCTGCAGCGCCATCAGCGCGCCTTGCGCGAGCCGCTCGCCGAATGACAGCCCCTTGAACAGATCGAAGATCGACTGCTGGATCTGCTGGCGGGCTTCGTTGAGTGTCCTGATCGTATCCATCGTGCGTCGGCCAAGAAGCGGGTAGCGGCGGCGCGCCGCCGTCAATGCGCCTGTTCGGGCGAGGCGGCCGCCGGTTCGGCGGCCGTCGCGTCGCCGTTTTCGACGCGGGTTTCGGGCATCACGAGCCAGACCAGCAGCACCGCGAGCGCGCCGGCGGCCGCAAGCCCGAAGAAGCTGACCGCGTTGCCGAAGTGATCGGCGACGTAGCCGGCCACGGCCGTGCTGAGCGTCGCGCCAATCCCGGCCGCGAGCCCGAACAGCCCGATACAGAGGTTGTAGCGGCCTTTGCCGCCCGCGACGTCGGCCGCGATCAGCGGCAGCATCACGCCGAACACGGCCGCGCTGATGCCGTCGAGCATCTGCACCGGCACGAGCAGGTACGGGCTGCTGACGCCGGCGAACAGCAGCGCGCGCACCGGCAGCGCGGAGAAGCCGAGCAGCAGGATCGGCCGGCGCCCCCAGCGCTGCGCGGAGCGGCCGACCCACGGCGACAGCATCGCGACGATCGCCTGCGGCACGATGATGCACGCGGCGATCACGAGCTGCACGTTCTCGCCCATCCCGGCCGTGACTTCGCCGGCCGCGAGGTTCAGCATCGCGGCGTTCGACAGGTGGAACAGCACGACGCAGGCCGCGAAGATCAGCATCCGGCGGTCGCGCAGCAGCTCGAGCAGCGTTTCGCGTTCCTCGCCTTCGTCGGCGTCGTCGTGCTTCGACGATTGCGGAATCACCTCGTGCGTCGGCTGGATCATCGCGAGCGCGAACAGCGCGGGCAGCGCCAGCACGGCGGTCAGCCAGAACACCGCGCGCGCGGAGAAATATTCGCCGGTCAGCCCCATCAGGCCCGCCGCGACCGCACTGCCGATCGACGCCCAGCGCGCGTTGCGGCCGAGCCGGTCGCCGAGATCGGCGCGGCCGACGAGCGAGAACGAGATCGCGGCCATTGCCGGCACCAGCATGCAGCTCGCGAAGCCGTGGAACACCTCGGCGGCGATCACCGGCACGATCGTCGGGCTCGACGCGAGCAGGACCGCGGACAGGATGATGGCCGCGATCGCCCACGCGGCCGCGCCTTTCTTGTTCTTCAGCGCGTCGACGGCCGCGCCGCCCGGTACCTGGCTGACCATCGCGCTGATCGTGCCGATCGACAGCACCATGCCGATCTCGCCCTGCGTCCACTTGTGCGACGCGAGATAGGACGCGATGAACGGACCGAACCCGGTTTGAACGTTTGCAACGAAAAAGTTGAGCCAGTCGAGGGAGCGCAGACTGCGAGCGCTGACGGAATGCTTGATCGTCATCGGGTGGCACTCGCAGACGAAGCCGGCGCGGCCGGGGCGACAGGCGGGAAGACGGCGACGATCGGCTTGTCGGCCGCGTACGGCGGCGATGCCTTGATCTGGGCGTCGTTCAGGTCGAGCTGCGGGTGCAGCGCCTTGTCGCGCGTGACGAAGCGCAGCGCGCCCCAGCTCGCGGCGATCGAACGGCGGTCGGTATTGACGAGCCCGCCGAGGTCGAGCACGACGGCCTGGGGCTGGGCGCCGCGGTCGATCAGCACGTCGACGATGCGGCCGATCTTCGTGCCGTTCGGGCGTTCGACATCGCTGTCGAGCATCGGTAGTCGCGTCGCCGGCGACGCCGCGGCCGAGCCCGACAGCGGCGCCGCCTTCGGCCGCGCGGCCGGCGGCAGGTCGCCCGACGGCACGTCGAGCACGATCGGCTCCTGTTTGCCGCCCGGCGTGAAGCGGAACACGTTCCACGGGAAGATGACCTTGCGGTCGCCGATCCCCATGAAGCCCTGCAGGTTGACGATCATCTCGCGCGGCTTGCCGCTCGCGTCGACCACCATGTCGACCGCGCGGCCGACCACCTTGCCGTTGCGGCGCGCGACCTCGCTGTCGAGCAGCGCATGGATCTGGGTGCGGTCGAGCGCGCGCGTCGCGACGAGCGGCGCGGGCGGCGGCGGGGGCGGGGTCGGCGATTCGGGGCGCTGCACGGGCTTCGGCCGCGTCACCTCGCGGTGCGGCTTCTTCGGCGCTTCCGGTTCCTCCGGTTGCGTCGGCGCGGGCACGGGCGGCATCGTCAGCGGCTCGCCGGCGGTCTCCTCGACGGGCTCGACGAGCGCCTCGCTGATCGGCGCGGGCGGATTCTGGACCGGCAGCAGCCCGCAACCGGACAGCAACGCGGCGACGGCGAGAATCAGGAAGACCGTCGAGGACGGCAACGACTTGCGGGATGCGGGAAACGGGAGTCCGCCGCTCATTGACACTCACTCCATGGGTCGGGGGCGGCACGAGGGCACGCGGCTGGCGATGGATGGCGGGTGCGGGCGGCGCACCACGCGAGGTGAGAGTTTAACGTGTCTTGCTTTCAGGACCGATTTCGATGGCCGGTTGCAAGCGGATCGTGCGGAAAAGGAAGGGATCGGAGGCGGGTGGCGGTCCGGCGCGGCGCGCGGGCCACGACGACGTGGGGCAGGCGCCGCCGCCATTGCCCTGGCTCAACGAGCCTGAGCCGCCATACGCGGACGGCAACGTCGGCCCGGCGACGCGGGCGGCCGTCACGATCGTTCGGAAGAAGCGGCGCCGGCCTGGCTCGCCGTGATGGGGGCAGGCTCGGGCGCCGTTTGAAGCAGCGTGAAACCGGGCAATCAGGCGTCCGGATACCACGCGTCGGTGAATTCGCTGACCTTGACGTCGGTCAGCTCCGGACGGGCGGCCAGCCATCCGCGCACGAGTTCGCGATCGGCGTCGGTCGTCGTGCCGCGCGGCGCGCCGGAGATCACGTACGCGCCGATGCCTTCATCCGCGGACGCGACGGTCAGCAGCCCGTTCGCTTCGACGAAGTCGATGAACGCATCGATCAACTGGCCGCGCTCGAGGTCGGTCATGTCGTTGCGGTAATGCGCGGTGGCGTTGAACGCGAGTTCCTGGAATTCGCCGATGTGGAGTTTCTTGCGCTGGCGGCGGTTGTGGCGTTGGCTCATGGTGTGGGGGGTGAATGCGAAAAGGATCGATGAAAGGGCGGCGGCGGTGCTGGCGCGGCATGCGCGAACGGCCCTGCCGCCGCATCGGGGCGCCGCGCGGCGCTGCCGGCGGCGGATGGCGCAACGTTACATCAGCACGATGTCGTACTGCTCCTGGCTCAGGTTCGACTCGACCTGCAGCGACACCGGCTTGCCGATGAAGTCGATCAGCATCGCGAGGTGCTGCGACTCCTCGTCGAGGAACAGGTCGATCACCTGCTGCGCGGCGATCACGCGAAACTCGCGCGGGTTGAACTGCCGCGATTCGCGCAGGATCTCGCGCAGGATGTCGTAGCACACGGTGCGCGACGTCTTCACCTGGCCCTTGCCCTGGCAGGTCGGGCACGGTTCGCACAGCACGTGCGCGAGCGACTCGCGCGTGCGCTTGCGCGTCATCTCGACGAGCCCGAGCTGCGAGAAGCCGTTGACCGTCACGCGCGTGCGGTCGCGCGACAGCGCCTTCTTCAGCTCGGACAGCACCGCGTCGCGATGCTCGGCGTTCTCCATGTCGATGAAGTCGATGATGATGATCCCGCCGAGGTTGCGCAGCCGCAACTGCCGCGCGATCGTGTGCGCGGCCTCGAGGTTGGTCTTGAAGATCGTGTCGTCGAAATTGCGCGCGCCGACGTAGCCGCCGGTGTTCACGTCGATCGTCGTCATCGCCTCGGTCTGGTCGATCATCAGATAGCCGCCCGACTTCAGGTCGACGCGGCGCGACAGCGCGCGCTGGATCTCCGTCTCGATGTTGTACAGGTCGAACAGCGGCCGCTCGCCCGTGTAGTGATGCAGCTTCGGGCTCACGGCCGGCGTGAACTCGGCCGCGAATTCCGCGAGGCGCTGGTACGTCTCGCGCGAATCGACCTGGATGCGCGTCGTGTCGTCGTTCGCGAAATCGCGCAGCACGCGCTGCGCGAGATCGAGATCCTGGTACAGCAGGCTCGTCGCCGGCAGCCGCTGCGCTTGCGCGACGATCGTCGCCCAGGTCTTGCGCAGGTAGGCGACGTCGCCGGCCAGCTCGTCGGAGGTGGCGTCCTCGGCGATCGTTCGCACGATGTAGCCGCCTTTCTCGTCCGGCGGGATCACGGCCGTCAGGCGCGCGCGCACGGCCTCGCGCTCGGCCTCGCTCTCGATCTTCTGCGAGATGCCGATATGCGGCTCCTGCGGCAGGTAGACGAGCGTGCGGCCCGCGATGCTGACCTGCGTCGACAGCCGCGCGCCTTTCGTGCCGATCGGATCCTTGATCACCTGCACCATCAGCGTCTGCCCCTCGAACACGATCTTCTCGATCGGCTGGTGCGGCGCGCCCGACTGCGGTTCGCCCGCGAGGCGCGGATGCCAGATGTCGGCGACGTGCAGGAACGCCGCGCGCTCGAGGCCGATGTCGATGAACGCCGACTGCATGCCGGGCAGCACGCGCACGACCTTGCCGAGATAGATGTTGCCGACCCGCCCGCGCGACAGCGTGCGCTCGACGTGAAGCTCCTGCACCGCACCTTGCTGGACGAGTGCGACGCGCGTTTCCTGCGGCGTGAGGTTGATCAGGATTTCTTCGTTCATGGTGCGGTTCAGAAGGCGACGCGTGCGGTACGCAGCAGCGCGGCAGTCTCAAAAAGGGGCAGACCCATGATACCTGAATGGGATCCGTCGATTCGCTCGATGAATTCGGCCGCGCGGCCCTGGATCGCGTACGCGCCGGCCTTGCCGAACGGCTCGCCGGTTTCGACGTAGCGCGCGTACGCGTCGCGCGACGCGGCCGCGAAGCGCACCGACGAGCGCGACAGCGCGGGCGGCAGCAGTTCGCCGCCGGCGTCGATCACGGCGACGGCGGTCAGCACCGCGTGTTCGCGGCCGGCGAGGCGGGTGAGCATCGCGAGCGCATCGTCGGCGTCGGCCGGCTTGCCGAGGATGGCGCCGTCGATCGTCACCGTGGTATCGGCCACCAGCACCGGCGCGGCCGGCTTGCCGCTCGCGACGAGGCGCGCACGCGCGGCCTCGGCCTTTGCGACGGTCACGCGCCGCACGTACGCGTCGGCGGCTTCGCCGGGCAGCTCGGCCTCGAGCGCCTCGGCGTCCTCGTCGGGACGCGGCAGCAGCAACTCGAAACGAACGCCGATCTGCTGCAGCAGCTCCTGGCGGCGCGGGCTTTGCGAAGCGAGGTAAAGGATCGGGAAAAGCGCGGGGGACGTGCTGGACGGCATGGTGTCGTTATCTCGTTGAGCGCGCGCGGCGCGCGTCTCGAGGACGACGCGTCATGCGCGGTGGTAGGGGTGATTCTGCGTGATGCTCCACGCCCGGTAAAGCTGTTCGGCGAGCAGCACGCGCACCATTCCGTGCGGCAGCGTCATGCTCGAGATGCGCAGCAGCACGTCGGCGCGCGCTTTCAGGTCCGGATCGAGCCCGTCGGCGCCGCCGATCACGAACGCGACGTCGCGGCCGTCCTGCTGCCAGCCGGGCAGCGCCTGCGCGAGCTGCATCGTGGTCCAGTCGCGGCCGCGCTCGTCGAGCGCGACGATGCGCGCGCCCTTCGGCAGCGCGGCCTCGATCTTCTGCCGCTCGGCCGCCATCACGCTTTCGGCGCTGCGGCCGCCCGAACGCAGTTCAGGCTTGATTTCGCGCAACTCGATGCGCAGCTCGGGCGGCATCCGCTTCGTGTATTCGTCGAAGCCGGATGCGATCCAGCCCGGCATCTTGTGGCCGACCGCGAGGATGAAAAGCTTCATCGGGAGACGCGTGACGGCTTAGCGGCGCCGGGCGGCCGTCTTGCGCGCCGGGCGTGCGGGCGCTTCTTCCTCTTCGTCGTCGTCTTCGCTCGCCGTGGCGAAGCCGTTGCCCTTGCCGCCGCCGAGCTTCATCCGCACGGGCTTGTCGCCCCAGATTTCCTCGAGGTTGTAGTACTGGCGCAGCGCCGGTTGCAGGATGTGCACGACCGCGTCGCCGCAGTCGACCAGCACCCATTCGCCGGTGTCCTCGCCTTCGGAGCTGACGACGTCGCCGCCGGCTTCCTTGACCTTGTCGCGCACGTTCGACGCGAGGGCCTTGGTCTGGCGGTTGGAGGTGCCCGAGGCGACGACCACGCGGTCGAACAGTTCGGTCAGGTGGCTGGTGTTGAACACCTTGATGTCTTGCGCCTTGACGTCTTCGAGGGCGTCGACGATCACGCGCTGCAGTTTGCGAATATCCATGGATTCAGGAATGGTAGAGGCGATGTTGAAGAATATAGGCCCATACGGCGGCCGGCACATGTTCGGCCGACGCGTCGGGCATTTGCGCATGGCGTGCGATGCATTCGCGCAGGTGCGCGCGGATGTCGGTCGCGGCGATGTCGAACGAAAGGGTCGTATCGATCAGCAGGCGGCCCGCCGGCGTGGCCTTGAGCACGTCGGCGCCGGCCTGCCGCGCGGCGATTTCGCGCGCGACGTCCGGCGGCGCCGCGTCGAGCTCGAAGCCCGGGCGCGTCGACACGCCGATGTGCGCGTAGTCGAACAGCGTGCGCCAGTCGCGCCACGTATCGAGGCGCACGAGCTGGTCGGCGCCGATCAGCAGCGCCAGCGACGCATCCGGGCCGATCCGCTCGCGCCAGCGCGCGAGCGTCTCGACCGTGTAGGTCGGGCCGGCGTGCTCGATCTCGTCGGTGGCGACGGTCACGGTCACGCCCGGCATCGACAGCGTGCCGGCGGCCGCGCGTGTCATCGCGAGCCGGTGCTCGGCGGCCGACACGTCGCGCTTCTGGTACGGCTGCCCGGCGGGCAGCAACACGAGTTCGGTCAGGTCGAGCAGCCCGGCGAACCGGCGCGCGAGCGCGAGATGGCCATCGTGGATCGGGTCGAAAGTACCGCCCAGCAAGCCGATACGACGCGGCAGCGGGGCGGGGCGGGCGGTGGTGTCCAGAAACGCGTCCTCTCGTTGGGGCAGCGGGGCGCGCGGGCTCAAACCCAGTCGCGCGGCACGAGGAAGTCGCTATACAGGCGCGCTTCCGGCGAACCCGGCTCGGGCTGCCAGTTGTAGCGCCAGTTCGCGACCGGCGGCATCGACATCAGGATCGACTCGGTCCGGCCGCCGCTTTGCAGGCCGAACAGCGTGCCGCGGTCGAACACGAGGTTGAATTCGACGTAGCGGCCGCGGCGGTATGCCTGGAAGTCGCGCTCGCGCTCGCCGTACGGCAGCCCGGCGCGGCGCTCGACGATCGGCAGATAAGCGTGCAGGAACGCATCGCCGACGCTTTGCATCATGTCAAACGAGCGTTCGAAACCGGGTTCCGAGAAATCGTCGAAGAAGATCCCGCCGATGCCGCGCATCTCGTTGCGGTGCTTCAGGAAGAAATATTCGTCGCACCATTGCTTGAAGCGCGGGTAGAGCTCGACGCCGAACGGGTCGAGCGCGTCCTTGCAGGTCTGGTGGAAATGCCGCGCGTCGTCCTCGAAACCGTAAACCGGTGTCAGATCCATGCCGCCGCCGAACCAGAACACGGGCGCCTCGCCCGGTTTCGTCGCGATCAGCATCCGCACGTTCATGTGCACGGTCGGGCAGTACGGATTGCGCGGGTGCAGCACGAGCGACACGCCGAGCGCCTCGAAGCCGCGGCCCGCGAGCTGCGGGCGCGCCGCGCTCGCCGACGGCGGCAGCGCGTCGCCCGCGACGTCGGAAAAGCCGATTCCCGCGCGTTCGAACACGCGGCCGCCTTCGAGAATCCGCGTGCAACCGCCGCCGCGCAGGCGTTCGGCCGGCCCGCGCTGCCACGTGTCGGTCGCGAGCGGCGTGCCGTCGAGCGCGCCGAGCGCGTCGGCGATACGTGTCTGCAGGCCCTGGAGGTACGTGCGCACACGCGCCACGTCGTAGGTCGAATCGGTCATGTCTGGACTGGCTGCCCCCGCGCTGAGCGAGGGCCGTAAAAAAAGCGTCTGCCGGGCATTCTATCGAACCCCGGCAGAGGGGCCGCCGCCGCGAGGGCGCGGGGCGGCGATGGCGACGTCACGCGCTCTTGCGGTTGAGCGCGCGAAAGCCGATGTCGCGGCGGTACTGCATGCCTTCGAAATTGATCTGGTTGATCGTGTCGTACGCATGCTGCTGCGCTTCGCGCACCGAATCGGCGAGGCCGACCACGCACAGCACGCGGCCGCCGGACGTCACGAGCTTGTCGCCGTCGGCGAGCGTCGTGCCTGCATGGAACGTCACCGCTTGTTCGGTCTCGGCCGGGATCCCGTTGATGCGGTCGCCCTTGCGCGGCGCGTCCGGGTAACCGTGCGCGGCCAACACGACGCCGAGCGCGGTGCGGCGATCCCAGTCGAGCTCGACCGTGTCGAGCGTGCCCGCGATCGCCTGTTCGACGACCTTCGAGAAATCGCTCTTCAGGCGCGCCATGATCGGCTGCGTTTCCGGATCGCCCATCCGGCAGTTGAACTCGAGGGTGCGCGGATTGCCGTCCTTGTCGATCATCAGGCCCGCGTACAGGAAGCCCGTGAAGCGGATGCCGTCCTTCTCCATCCCGCGCACGGTCGGCATGATGATTTCGCGCATCACGCGTGCGTGCATCTGCGGCGTGACGATCGGCGCGGGCGAATACGCGCCCATGCCGCCGGTGTTCGGGCCGCGATCCTCGTCGAGCAGGCGCTTGTGGTCCTGGCTGGATGCCAGCGCCAGCGCGTGCTTGCCGTCGACCATCACGATGAAGCTCGCTTCCTCGCCGTCGAGGAATTCCTCGATCACGACGCGCGCGCTGGCGTCTCCCAGCTTGTTGCCCGACAGCATCATGTCGACGGCGGCGTGCGCCTCTTCGAGCGTCATCGCGACGACGACGCCCTTGCCGGCCGCGAGGCCGTCGGCCTTCACGACGATCGGCGCACCCTTCGCGTCGATGTACGCGTGGGCAGCCGCCGCGTCGGCGAAGGTTTCGTAATCGGCGGTCGGGATGCCGTGGCGCTTCATGAACGCCTTCGCGAAATCCTTCGAGCTTTCGAGCTGCGCGGCTTCGCGGGTCGGGCCGAATACCTTCAGGCCGCGTGCGCGGAACAGGTTGACGATGCCGGCCGCGAGCGGGGCTTCCGGCCCGACGAGCGTGAACGCGACACCTTCGCGTTCCGCGAAATCGGCGAGTTCGTCGAGCGACGTGATATCGACGTTCTTCAGACGCTCGTCCTGCGCCGTGCCGCCATTGCCGGGCGCGACGTAGACCATCTGGACGCGCGGCGACTGCGCGAGCTTCCACGCCAGCGCATGTTCGCGGCCGCCGGAACCGACGACGAGTAGTTTCATGGGATTCCCCGCAGACTAGAAAACAGGGCGGCCGGCACGCTCAGGCGCGCCGGCCGCGGAATCGGTCGGGCCGCCGCCGCGACAGGTGCGGCGGCCGGCATTTCATTCCTCGACGATGACGGCGTTCGTATACACGTCCTGCACGTCGTCGAGGTTCTCGAGCGCGTCCAGGAGCTTTTGCATCTTTACCGCATCGTCGCCGGCGAATTCGACTTCGTTCTGCGGCTTCATCGTCACTTCGGCGAGTTCGGCCTTGAAGCCTGCGGCTTCGAGCGCATCCTTCACCGCCGAGAACGCCTGCCAGTCGCACAGCACTTCGATCGAGCCGTCGTCGTTCGTGTTCACGTCGTTCGCGCCGGCTTCGAGCGCGGCTTCCATCAGCGCGTCTTCCGAGGTGCCGGGCGCGAACAGGAACTGGCCGACGTGATCGAACATGAACGCGACCGAGCCGTCGGTGCCCATGTTGCCGCCGAACTTCGAGAACGCGTGACGGACTTCCGCGACCGTGCGGGTGCGATTGTCGGTCAGCGTGTCGACGATGATCGCCGCGCCGCTGATGCCGTAGCCTTCGTAACGGATCTCTTCGTAGTTCGCGCCGTCCGCGCCGCCGACGCCGCGGTCGATCGCGCGCTTGACGTTGTCCTTCGGCATGTTCGCGTCGGCGGCCTTGTCGACCGCGAGACGCAGGCGCGGGTTCGAGTTGACGTCGCCGCCGCCGAGGCGCGCCGCGACCTGGATTTCCTTGATCAGGCGGGTCCAGATCTTGCCGCGCTTCGCGTCGGCTGCAGCTTTCTTATGCTTGATGTTGGCCCATTTCGAATGACCAGCCATACCTTTCTCCGTGCCCGGGCGCGCAGCGCGGGCGATTGTTGCAATGTGTCGTTGAATCGGCGGCCGTGTCGGCGGGCATGAAGCCGCGGGGCCGCGCGTGTCGAATGGATCGTGATTTTATCACGCGGCGACCGCCGGTTCGGGGCCGCCGCGCATGGCCGAACGACCAGGGCGGCCGTTGCGGCCGCTCGTTTCGGTCAGTTCTTGGTGCCGAACAGGCGGTCGCCGGCGTCGCCCAGGCCCGGCACGATGTACGCGTGCTCGTTCAGGTGCGAATCGAGCGACGCGACGAACAGCTTCACGTCGGGGTGCGCGTCCTGGAACACCTGCACGCCCTCGGGCGCGGCGACGAGCGCGACGAACATGATGTTCGCGGCCGGCACGTTGCGGCGCTTGAGCACGTCGACCGCGTGCACGGCCGAATAGCCGGTCGCGACCATCGGGTCGCACAGGATGAAGATGCGGTCTTCCAGATCCGGCAGGCGCACCAGGTATTCGACCGGACGGTGGTCGTCGGCGCGGTACACGCCGATGTGGCCGACGCGTGCGGACGGCACCAGATCGAGCAGGCCGTCCGACATCCCGATGCCCGCGCGCAGCACGGGCACGATCGCGAGCTTCTTGCCCGCGATCACCGGCGCGTCGACCGCCACCAGCGGGGTTTCGACCCGCTTGGTCGTGATCGGCAGGTTGCGGGTGATCTCGTAGCCCATCAGCAGCGTGATCTCGCGCAGCAACTCGCGAAACGTGCGCGTTGACGTGTCCTTGTCGCGCATGTGCGTGAGCTTGTGCTGGATCAGCGGGTGATCGGTGATGAAGAGGTTCGGGAAACGGCTGTCCTGTTTCATGACGGGGTGCCTTGGCGGCGAAAGGGGATCGGGGGCGGCGGCGGGCACGGGCCGGCCGTCGCCGATGGCCGCAATTTTACCAAGGCGCGCCGCGCGATCCGGATATTATCGACGTCTCACGACAATCCGCGTGCCGCGCACGCCCGTTCGCCTGCCCGCCGGCGACGACGCGGGGCCGCGCCGGCACGCGCACCACCAGGGAAGCGACGATGGATCTCGGCATCGAAGGAAAGACCGCGCTCGTGTGCGCGGCCAGCAAGGGCCTCGGGCGCGGCTGCGCGGAAGCGCTGGCCGCGGAGGGCGTGAACCTCGTGATCGTCGCGCGCACGCGCGACACGCTGGAGGAAACCGCGGAAGAGATCCGCGCCGGCGCGAACGTGTCGGTCACGGCGGTCGCCTGCGACATCACGACGCCGGACGGCCGCGCGGCCGCGCTCGCCGCGTGCCCGCAGCCGGACATTCTCGTGACGAATGCCGGCGGCCCGCCGCCCGGCGATTTCCGCGATTTCTCCCACGACGACTGGATCCGTGCGCTCGAGTCGAACATGCTGACGCCGATCGAGCTGATCCGGGCGACCGTCGACGGGATGATCGGCCGCGGTTTCGGCCGGATCGTCAACATCACGAGTTCGGCCGTGAAGGCGCCGATCGACGTGCTGGCGCTGTCGAACGGCGCGCGCTCGGGGCTGACCGGCTTCGTCGCGGGGCTGTCGCGCAAGGTCGCGGGGCAGGGCGTGACGATCAACAACCTGCTGCCGGGGCTGTTCGACACCGACCGGATCGCGACGACGCTAGCCGCATCGGCGAAGGCGCAGGGCGTGACGGTCGACGAGATGCGCGCGCGGCGCACGAAGGACATCCCGGCCGGGCGCCTCGGCACGCGCGCCGAATTCGGCGCGGCCTGCGCGTTCCTGTGCAGCGTGCACGCCGGCTACATCACCGGGCAGAACTGGCTGCTCGACGGCGGCGCGTATCCGGGCACGTTCTGATCCGCGCTTTTCGATTCACGACGACGACACAACGACCGAACAACCGAACGACGAAGGAAACGGAGATGAGCAAACCCCGCATCGCATTGATTGCGCACGACGCGAAAAAAGACGAGATCGTCGCGCTCGCGGGCCAGTATCGCGAGACGCTCGCGCAATGCCGGCTGGTCGCGACGGGCACGACGGGCGGCCGTATCGCCGCCGCGCACGGGCTCGACGTCGAGCGCAAGCTGTCGGGGCCGCTCGGCGGCGACCTGCAGATCGGCGCGGAACTGGCCGACGGCCGCGTCGACATCGTCGTGTTCCTGCGCGATCCGATGACCGCGCAGCCGCACGACCCCGACATCACCGCGCTCGTGCGCGCCTGCGACGTGCACGACGTGCCGGTCGCGACCAACGTCGCGACCGCGCGGATGCTGCTCGACGATCTGGCGCGGAACATGCAGGACGTTTGCTAGGCGCGGACCGCGGCCGATTGCCAAGGTGAGTCCCTTTGCACGACTTTGGGGGCGATCTGCCGCTGGCGGATTAGTTGACCGTCTGGATCAGGAGGGTGGCCTGCCCGCTGTTGTCGGCGCAGGCGTCGTCGGTGATGAAGCTCCAGAGGGTGAGGGCCGTCGCGCTGCCGCCCACATCGACGACGGTCGGCTGCTTCGTCACCACCGTACCCCATCGCGCACTACCCATGCCGCCCACCACATGCACGGTATCGATCAGGCAACCGCTCCCGCCCGAGCAGCTCAAGGTATTCGCGGAAAGCGACATGACGTATCGGCCCGGGGCGAGTTGGAACGCGGCGGAATTGCCGTACGACGGGCCTGGCGTGATCGCATTTTGAATGCAGTTTTGCTTCGCATCGATCGTGATCGAGGTAGCGGCTTGCGCGGTGTAGGAGGCAAGGGCAAGCAAAATGGATGCGACGACGGGGATGCGCATGACTGGAATCCTTGGTTTGAGTAGAGGTTTGAGGGCGCGTCTGCATATCGGCACGGCCTGGCCGATCTCTAGCTTAACGGCATGCAGGAACCCGTCTTTAGGCTTTCATGTACGTTCGTAAGGCCGAACCGTTGAGTCGACCCCGGTGACGAATCGAAGCGAGCCGCCTTGTGTTTCCCTGATGTGAGCAGGGAATTTGCCAACGCGCGACAATCATGTGCTCCGTCGTCTGACGGCCGAATCTCCCTGAACTTTCAACCGAGGAGCAAAACGATGCCGAAAGCAATCCGATACGACCAGCCGGGCGGCCCGGACGTGATGAAGTGGGTCGATGTCGACGTCGACGCGCCGAAGGCCGGCGAGGTGCGCATCCGCCAGCACGCGGTCGGGCTCAACTACATCGACGTGTATTTCCGCACGGGCCTGTATCCGCAGCCGCTGCCGGCGGGCCTCGGGATGGAGGCGGCCGGCGAAGTGACGGCCGTCGGCGACGGCGTGAGCGCGCTGAAGGTCGGCGATCGTGTCGCCTACGTCGCGCAGCCGCCGGGCGCGTACGCGCAGGAGCGCGTGCTGCCGGCCGAGAAACTCGTGAAGCTGCCCGACGGTATCGGGTACGACGACGCGGCGTCCGTGATGCTGCAGGGCCTGACCGCGCACTATCTGCTGCGTCGCACGTACCCGGTGAAGGCCGGCGACACGATCCTGATCCATGCGGCGGCCGGCGGCGTCGGGCTGCTCGTGTGCCAATGGGCGAAGGCGCTCGGCGCGACCGTGATCGGCACGGTCGGCTCCGACGAAAAGGCCGAACTCGCGAAGGCGCACGGCTGCGATCACCCGATCGTCTACACGCGCGAAAACTTCACGCAGCGCGTGAAGGAGATCACCCACGGCGCGGGCGTGCCGGTCGTCTACGATTCGATCGGCAAGGACACCTATGTCGGCTCGCTCGACAGCCTCGCGCCGCTCGGCTACTTCGTCAGCTTCGGCAACGCGTCCGGCCCGCTGCCGCCGATCGACTCGAAGGAATTCTCGTCGCGCGGCTCGCTGTTCTTCACGCGGCCGACGCTGTTCTCGTACATCGCGAAGCGCGCCGATCTCGAAGCCGCGGCCGCCGAGCTGTTCGACGTGATCCTGTCGGGCAAGGTGAAGACGAGCATCAACCAGCGCTATCCGCTCGCGGAAGTCGGCCGCGCGCATGCGGATCTGGAAGCGCGCAAGACCACCGGCTCGACGGTCCTCGTTCCCTGACCGTTCCTTGCGTGCCGGCGCCATGCCGGCATGCGCCTTCGCGGGCGGCGCTGCGGCGCCGCCCGTCCTGCCTCCGTTCTTCTCCCGCCTCGCGTTTACACGTTTTTTATATCCGCCGCGATACCTTTGACCCGCCCTTTACGCGCGTTCCCATAACGTTCCAGTCGTCTGATTTCGACGACGGAGAACACAAAAAATGGATGGGGTATTCATCGGCGCTCTGGTGGTTTTCACCGTGCTGATCCTCGGTTTGGTTGCCGGTTGCGAGAAGCTCGCGCAATACGGTCGCGGGGGGCGGGCATGACCTGGATGCTTTGGCTGGCGGGCGCGTCCACCGCGCTGCTGTTCGCGTATCTCGTCTTTGCGCTGCTGCGCGCGGAGGACATCGAATGAACGCGAACAACCTGTTGCAGACGCTGTTGTTCATCGTCGTGCTGCTGGCGGCGGCCGTGCCGGTCGCGCGCTATCTGACGGCGGTGATGGACGGCAGCGCGCGCGTCGTGCGCGTGTTCGGGCCGCTCGAACGTATGCTGTATCGCGTCGCCGGCGTCGACGCCGGCACCGAGATGAACTGGAAGCAATACGCGGTCGCGACGATCGCGTTCAACGCGCTCGGCGTGCTGTTCCTCTACGGGTTGCTGCGCCTGCAGGGCTTCCTGCCCGGCAACCCGCAGCAGTTCGGCGCGATGACGGCCGACGGCGCGTTCAACACGGCCGTCAGCTTCGTCGCCAACACGAACTGGCAGGACTACACGCCCGAGCAGACCGTCAGCTACCTGACGCAGATGCTCGGCCTGACGGTGCAGAACTTCCTGTCGGCGGCGACCGGCATCGTCGTCGTGATCGCGCTGATCCGCGGCTTCGCGCGCCACACCGCGCAGACCATCGGCAACTTCTGGGTCGACCTGACGCGCGTGACGCTGTACGTGCTCGTGCCGATGGCGGCGCTCGTCGCCGCGCTGCTGATGAGCCAGGGCGTGCTGCAGAACATGAAGGCGTACCAGGACGTGCCGGTGTTGCAGGCGAGCACCTATGCGGCGCCGAAGCTCGACGCGCACGGCAACCCGGTGAAGGACGACAAGGGCAACGCAGTCACGGTGCCGACCCCGTTGACGAAGCAGACGCTCGCGATGGGCCCGGTCGCGTCGCAGGAAGCGATCAAGATGCTCGGCACCAACGGCGGCGGCTTCTTCAACGCGAACTCCGCGCACCCGTACGAGAACCCGACGCCGTTCTCGAACTTCGTCGAGATCTTCGCGATCCTGATCATTCCGGCCGCGCTGTGCCTCGTGTTCGGCCGCATGATCGGCGACCGCCGGCAGGGCATCGCGGTGCTCGCGGCGATGACGGTCGCGTTCGCGGTCGCGACCGGCGTCGAGGTGAGCGCCGAGCAGGCCGGCAACCCGACGCTCGCCGCGCTGCACGTCGACCAGTCGGCGAGCGCGCTGCAGCCGGGCGGCAACATGGAAGGCAAGGAAACGCGCTTCGGGATCGCGCAGACCGGCATCTTCACGGTCGCGACGACGGCCGCGTCGTGCGGCGCGGTCGATGCGATGCACGATTCGCTGACGCCGGTCGGCGGCCTCGTGCCGATGCTGCTGATGCAGCTCGGCGAGGTGATCTACGGCGGGGTCGGCTCCGGCCTCTACGGGATGCTCGTGTTCGCGCTGCTCGCGGTGTTCGTCGCGGGCCTGATGATCGGCCGCACGCCGGAATACGTGGGCAAGAAGATCGAGTCGTACGAGATGAAGATGGTGTCGATCGTCGTGCTGCTCACGCCGCTGCTCGTGCTGGTCGGTACGTCGATCGCGGTGTTGGCGGACGCGGGCAAGGCCGGCATCGCGAACCCCGGCCCGCACGGCTTCTCGGAAATCCTCTATGCGTTCAGCTCGGCCGCGAACAACAACGGCAGCGCGTTCGCGGGCCTGACGGTCGGCACGCCGTTCTACAACTGGATGACCGCGATCGCGATGTGGTTCGGCCGCTTCGGCACGATCGTGCCGGTGCTGGCGATCGCCGGCTCGCTCGCCGCGAAGAAACGCATCGCGGTGACGAGCGGCACGCTGCCGACCCACGGCCCGCTGTTTGTCGTGCTGCTGCTCGGCACCGTGCTGCTGGTGGGTGCGCTGACCTACGTGCCGGCGCTCGCGCTGGGCCCGGGTGTCGAGCACCTGATGATGTGGCTGGGCGCGTGACGCGCGCCCGCATCGCGACACATTGAAAAGACTGAAGAGCTTGAAGAGATCGCAATGACTCAACATTCCGCAACACGGTCCATGTTCGATCCGGCGCTGCTGCGCCCGGCGATCGCGGATTCGTTCAAGAAACTCACGCCGCGCACGCAGTTGCGCAACCCGGTGATGTTCTGCGTGTACGTCGGCAGCATCCTGACCACGATCCTGTGGATCGCGGCGCTCGCCGGCCAGGCCGAGGCGCCCGCCGGCTTCATCCTCGCGGTCGCGCTGTGGCTGTGGTTCACGGTGCTGTTCGCGAACTTCGCCGAAGCGCTCGCGGAAGGACGCTCGAAGGCGCAGGCCGCGTCGCTGCGCAGCGCGAAGAAGGACGTGATGGCGAAGAAGCTCAACGAGCCGCATCCGAAGTCGCCGATCCGCATCACGACCGCGTCCGACCTGCGTAAAGGCGACGTCGTGCTCGTCGAGACCGGCGACGTGATCCCGGCCGACGGCGAGGTGCTCGACGGCGTCGCGTCGGTCGACGAATCGGCGATCACCGGCGAATCCGCGCCGGTGATCCGCGAATCGGGTGGCGACTTCTCGTCGGTGACGGGCGGCACGCGCGTGCTGTCGGACTGGATCGTCGTCAAGGTCACCGCGAATCCCGGCGAGGCGTTTCTCGACCGCATGATCGCGATGGTCGAAGGCGCGAAGCGCAAGAAGACGCCGAACGAAGTCGCGCTGACGATCCTGCTCGTCGCGCTGACGATCGTGATGCTGCTCGCGACCGCGACGCTGCTGCCGTTCTCGATGTTCTCGGTCGAAGCGATGAAGGCCGGCCACGTGGTGACGATCACCGCGCTCGTCGCGCTGCTCGTGTGCCTGATCCCGACGACGATCGGCGGCCTGCTGTCCGCGATCGGTGTGGCCGGGATGAGCCGGATGATGCAGGCGAACGTGATCGCGACGTCGGGGCGCGCGGTGGAGGCGGCCGGCGACGTCGACGTGCTGCTGCTCGACAAGACCGGCACGATCACGCTCGGCAACCGCCAGGCGTCGACGTTCGTGCCGGCGCCCGGCGTGGCCGAGGAAGCGCTGGCCGATGCCGCGCAACTCTCGTCGCTCGCCGACGAAACGCCGGAAGGCCGCAGCATCGTCGTGCTCGCGAAGGCGCGCTTCGACATTCGCCAGCGCGACATGGCGCAACTGCACGCGACGTTCCTCGGCTTTTCCGCGCAGACGCGGATGAGCGGCGTCGATCTGCCCGGCCGCGAAATCCGCAAGGGCGCGGCCGATGCGATTCGCCGCTACGTCGAGACGCACGGCAGCCGCTTTCCGGAAGAGGTGCGCCGCGCGGTGGACGACGTCGCGCGCCGCGGCAGCACGCCGCTCGTCGTGGCAGACCTGCAGGAAGGGGCGGCGCGCGTGCTCGGCGTGATCGAGCTGAAGGACATCGTGAAGGGCGGCATCAAGGAGCGCTTCGCGGAGCTGCGCAAGATGGGCATCAAGACCGTGATGGTGACGGGCGACAACCGGTTGACGGCCGCGGCGATCGCGGCGGAAGCGGGCGTCGACGATTTCCTCGCGGAAGCGACGCCGGAAACCAAGCTCGCGACGATCCGCGAGCACCAGGCGGCCGGGCGCCTCGTCGCGATGACGGGCGACGGCACCAACGACGCGCCGGCGCTCGCGCAGGCGGACGTCGCGGTCGCGATGAACACCGGCACGCAGGCGGCGAAGGAAGCCGGCAACATGGTCGACCTCGACTCGAACCCGACGAAGCTGATCGAGATCGTCGAGATCGGCAAGCAGATGCTGATGACGCGCGGGTCGCTGACCACGTTCTCGATCGCGAACGACATCGCGAAGTACTTCGCGATCATTCCGGCCGCGTTCGTGACGACGTACCCGCAACTGCGCGTGCTCGACATCATGCACCTGAGCTCGCCGGCGTCCGCGATCCTGTCGGCGGTGATCTTCAACGCATTGATCATCGTCGCGCTGATTCCGCTCGCGCTGAAGGGCGTGACCTACCGGCCGCTCGGCGCCGCGTCGCTGCTGCGCCGCAACCTGCTGGTCTACGGCCTCGGCGGCGTGCTGCTGCCGTTCCCGTTCATCAAGCTGATCGACATGACGCTCGCCGCGCTCGGCTGGGCCTGAGCCGGCCGCACCTGGCCGGCCGCACCCGAAGGAACCATCATGAAATCGTTGATTCGCCCGCTCGTCGTACTGTTCGTCGTCCTGACCGCCGTGACGGGGCTCGCTTACCCGGCCGCGATGACCGTGTTCGGTCAGGCCGTGTTCCCGTCGCAGGCCAACGGCAGCCTGATCGAGCAGGACGGCAAGGTCGTCGGCTCCGCGCTGATCGGCCAGCCGTTCGATGCGCCGAAGTATTTCTGGGGCCGGCTGTCGGCCACTGCGCCGATGCCGTACAACGCGGCCGGCTCCGGCGGCTCGAACCTCGGCCCGCTGAACCCGTCGCTCGCCGATCAGGTGAAGGCGCGCCTCGCCGCGCTGCGCGACGCCGGCACCGACCTGTCGAAGCCGGTGCCGGTCGATCTCGTGACGGCGTCGGCGAGCGGCCTCGATCCGGAGATCACGCCAGCCGCCGCCGCGTACCAGGTCGAGCGCGTCGCGAAGGCGCGCAACCTGGCGCCGGACGCGGTCGCGCGACTCGTCGCCGCGAACACGACGGGCCGCCAGTTCGGCGTGCTCGGCGAGCCGCGCGTGAACGTGCTGAAGCTGAACCTCGCGCTCGACGCGGCGCAGGCCGCGCACTGACCGAGCGCGCGTAGCGGCCGGCATCCGGCGCGCCTGAACCGCGCCGGATGCGCTTTTGCCGACGGCGCGCGCGCCGTCTTTGCCTTTTGCGGTGATTTGGAACCACAATGCTCGTACCCGCGCGCATCCGGGCGCTCCGCTTTCCTCACGCATGAACCGTCCCGATCCCGACCAACTTCTCGACAAGCTGCAGCGAGACGAAGAAAAGCAGCGGCGCGGCCAGCTCAAGATCTTCTTCGGCGCGTCCGCCGGCGTCGGCAAGACCTACGCGATGCTGCAGGCCGCGCGGCAGCGCCGGCAGGAGGGCGTCGACGTCGTCGTCGGCATCGTCGAGACCCACGGCCGCGGCGAGACCGCCGCGCTGCTCGACGGCCTCGACGTGCTGCCGCCCGCCCGCATCGACCATCGCGGCCGCACGTTCGCCGAATTCGATCTGGACGGCGCGCTCGCGCGTGCGCCGCAACTGATCCTCGTCGACGAGCTCGCGCATTCGAACGTGCAGGGCGCACGGCACCTGAAGCGCTGGCAGGACGTCTACGAGCTGCTCGACGCGGGCATCGACGTGTATACGACCGTCAACGTCCAGCACCTCGAAAGCCTGAATGACGTGGTCGGCGCGATCACCGGCATCCGCGTGTGGGAGACCGTGCCCGATCGCGTGTTCGACGCGGCCGACGAAGTCACGCTCGTCGACCTGCCGGCCGAGGAGTTGCTCGAGCGCATGCGCGACGGCAAGGTCTATCTCGCGCAGCAGGCCGAGCGCGCGGTGCGCAACTTCTTCCGCAAGGGCAACCTGATCGCGCTGCGCGAGCTGGCGCTGCGGCGCACGGCCGATCGCGTCGACGCGCAGATGCGCGAGTACCGCGCCGATCGTTCGATCCAGCGCATCTGGCAGGCGCGCGAGCGGCTGCTCGTGTGCGTCGGCCCGGGCGCCGAAGCGCCGACGCTCGTGCGCGCGGCGGCGCGCCTGGCCGCGAGCCTGAAGGCCGACTGGATCGCCGTGTACGTCGAGACGCCGCGCCTGCAGCGGCTGCCCGACGCGCGGCGGCAGCGCACGCTCGACGCGCTGAAGCTCGCGGCCGAGCTCGGCGCGGAGACGGCCACGCTCGCCGGCGCCGACGCGGTCGCCGCGCTGATCGGCTATGCGAAGGTGCGCAACGTATCGAAGCTGGTCGCGGGCGGCTCGCCGAAGGTCGGGCTCGCGCGCCGCTTCGCGCGGCCGTTCGGCGAGCAACTGGCGGAACGCGCGGGCGACGTCGACCTGATGCTGATTCGCGCGTCCGCGAGCGACGAGGCGCGCGCCGCGCCGCTCGACGCGCGGGCGCGCGACTGGCGCGATGCGTTCGCGCAGTTCGGCACGCATCGTTCGCCGCCGCGCCATTACGCGTATGCGGCCGCGATCTGCGCGGCGATCACCGTCGTCGCGAGCGTCGTGTCCGGGCGGCTCGACCTCACGAATCTCGTGATGCTGTACCTGCTCGGCGTGGTGTTTTCGGCCGTACGGCTCGGGCGCGGCCCGGGCGTGCTGCAGTCGTTCCTGTCGGTGGCCGCGTTCGATTTCTTCTTCGTGTCGCCGCGCATGTCGTTCTCGGTCAGCGACACGCAATACCTGCTGACTTTCTTCGGGATGCTGCTGACCTCGCTCGTGATCAGCCACCTGACGTCGACGCTCACGCGCCAGGCGAGCGTCGCGCAGCGCCGCGAGCGCCGCACCGGTGCGATCTACGCGATGGCGCGCGAGCTTGGCGCGGCGCTGACGACCGAGCAGATCGTCGAGATCGGCAGCCGCCACGTGGGCGAGGTGTTCCGCGCGCGCGTCGCGTTCCTGCTGCCCGACAGCGCGGACCAGGTACGGCAGAAGATCGAGGAGCCCGATGCGGCCGTCACGCTGGCGGGCGCGGAGCTCGACCGCGACGTCGGCCAGTGGGTGTACGACCAGCAGAAGCCGGCCGGGCGCGGCACCGATACGCTGCCGGCGACGGCCGCGCTGTATCTGCCGCTGAAGGCGCCGATGCGCACGCGCGGCGTGCTCGCGGTCGCATCGCGCGAGCCGCGCGAACTCGAGGTGCCCGAGCAGCAGCGGATGCTCGACGCATTCGCCGCGCAGATCGCGCTCGCGCTCGAGCGCGTGCATTACGTCGAGATCGCGCGCGACGCGCTCGTCAACATGGAGTCCGAGCGGCTGCGCAACTCGCTGCTGTCGGCGATCTCGCACGACCTGCGCACGCCGCTCACGACGATCGTCGGCTTTTCGTCGATGCTCGCGAACGGGCGCGCGGCCGCGCAGGCGGGCGACGCCGCGGCGGCCGCGCGGCTCGCGCAGCGCGAGGGCGAACTCGTCGACGCGATTCACGACGAGGCGCTGCGCATGACGGGCATCGTCACGAACCTGCTCGACATGGCGCGGCTGCAGGCCGGCAGCCTGCAGCTCAAGCGCCAGTGGTCGCTGCTCGAGGAAACCGTCGGCGCCGCGCTCGCCGCATGCCGGCGGGTGCTCGCGCGTCATCCCGTGCGCGTAGCGCTGCCGGCCGACCTGCCGTTGCTGCAGATGGACGCGGTGCTGATGGAGCGGCTGTTCACCAACCTGTTCGAGAACGCGGCGAAGTACACGCCGCCCGATACGTCGCTCGACATCGGCGCGGAGCGCGTGACCGACGACGGGAACCCGATCGGGAACCCGTTCGGGAACCCGTTCGTGCGCGTGCACGTCGACGATCACGGCCCCGGCTTGCCGGCCGGCATGGAGGCGCGGATCTTCGAGAAGTTCACGCGCGGCGAGAAGGAGTCGGCCACGCCCGGCATCGGGCTCGGGCTCGCGATCTGCCGCGCGATCGTCGAGGCGCACGGCGGTAAAATCGGCGCGCTCAACCGCGTCGCGCCCGACGGCCGCGTGACGGGTGCGCGCTTCTGGTTCACGCTGCCGGTCGACACGCCGCCGGCCGCGCCGGCCGTGCCCGACGACGAATCCGACCTGCCGGGCGCATCGCCCCCATCCGAGTCATTGCCAGACCATGAGTGAACCCAGCCTGACCGTCGTCCTGATCGAGGACGAAAAGCAGATCCGCCGCTTCGTGCGCGCCGCGCTCGAGGAGGAGGGCATCGCGGTGTTCGAGGCCGAGACGGGCAAGCAGGGGTTGATCGACGCGGCGACGCGCAAGCCCGACCTCGTGATCGTCGACCTCGGCCTGCCCGACACCGACGGCCTCGACGTGATCCGCGAGCTGCGCGGCTGGTCCGAGGTGCCGGTGATCGTGCTGTCCGCCCGCACGCAGGAGGAGGAGAAAGTCGCGGCGCTGGACGCGGGCGCCGACGATTACCTGACCAAGCCGTTCGGCGTGTCCGAACTGCGTGCGCGGATTCGCGCGCAACTGCGCCGGCGCAACCAGGGCGGCGCGAACGCGTCGCCGAAGGTGGCCTTCGGCACCGTGACCGTCGATCTCGCGCTGCGCCAGGTGTGGCGCGATGACGCGATCGTGCACCTGACGCCGCTCGAGTACCGGCTGCTCGCGACGCTCGTGCGTCACGCGGGGCGCGTGCTCACGCACCGCCAGTTGCTGCGCGACGTGTGGGGACCATCGCACGTCGAGAGCCATCATTACCTGCGTATCTACATGGCGCACCTGCGCCAGAAGCTCGAGGCCGATCCCGCGCAGCCCGAGCACATCGTCACCGAGACGGGCGTCGGCTATCGGCTCGTCGGCGCGGTGTGACGGGCGATGCGCGGCGGGGCACGCGGCCGAGGTGCCGCGCACCGGCAGGGTTGCGCCGGCGCGACAGTTTCGCGACCGCGGCCGCCCTTGCACACCGGCTGCGCAATCCCCGCTATCCTGACCGTTCCCCGAACGAAAACGAGGAGCGTGCAATGTCCGTCCGTCTGGTCGTCAGCTGTGCGCTGGCGCTGGCTGCGCCCGGCGCGTTCGCCCAGCCGCTGCCGCCCGGGCAGCAGCCGCCCGCGCAGGCGGCGCTGGCCAATCCCGCATCGGTCAACTGCGAGAAGCTCGGCGGTCGCCACGTGATCCGCAGCCTGCCGCGCGGGCAGGTCGGCATGTGCATGTTCAAGGATGGCCGCGTGTGCGAGGAGTGGGCGCTGTACCGGGACGACCGCTGCGTCGGCGGCGTCGCGCCCAAGCGCGTGGCGAACTGACCGCGTCCGGCCGGTCGCGCCCCGCATCGTCCGCCGCCGCGGCCCACAGCCGGCAGGTCCGTCAGCCTCTTGTTATACTCGGCGCCGCCCGGGGACGACCCCGGGTCATTCGCTTCAACGGGGACGGCCCCATCCGATATGGAGTACGTCGAGATGGCGTGGGTATGGTTGTTGATCGCCGGTTTGCTGGAAGTGGCCTGGGCGGCCGGCTTGAAATCGTCGGACGGCTTCACGAAGCTCGGTCCGTCGCTGTTTACGATCGTGACGGCGCTGGCCAGCTTCGGGCTGCTCGCGGTCGCGATGCGCCAGTTGCCGCTCGGCACCGCGTACGCGGTGTGGACGGGCATCGGCGCGGTCGGCGCGTTCGTGTTCGGCATCGTGATGATGGGCGAGGCGCTGACCGTCGCGCGTGTCGCGAGCGCGGCGCTGATCGTCGCGGGGCTGGTCGGCCTGAAGCTGTCGTCGGCCGCCTGACGACGGTGTCCCGGGCGCGGCCCCGCCGCGGAATTGCGCCGGCCGCCCGTCCGGCCTGTCTATAATGGAACGCATTCGGGCCTGAATACCGTCGTGCTGCTCGCGGTACGCGGTGCCGGTCGCCACGCGCCGCGCGGCCGGTCTGTCCGACCCGATCCGATCAATCGGCAAAACGCACGGAAAGTGCAAGGAGAGGGCCATGATCGAAGCCATTTCGCTCGGCGCGGGACTCGCGTGGGCGAGCGGCCTGCGCCTGTACCTGACGGTGCTGATCGCCGGCGTGCTGGCGCGGTTCGGCTGGCTCCACCTGCCCGACACGCTGGCCGTGCTGACGTCGCCGTGGGTCATCGGCGCCGCGGCCGTGCTCGCCGTGACCGAATTCCTTGCCGACAAGATCCCCGCGTTCGACTCGCTGTGGGATGCCGTGCACACCTTCATCCGCATCCCGGCCGGCGCCGTGCTCGCGGCCGGCGCGCTCGGCCATGCCGATCCGACCATGCTGGCGGTCGCGGGGCTCGCCGGCGGCTCGCTCGCCGGCGCCGCGCACGTGGCGAAGGCCGGCACGCGCGCGCTGATCAACCTGTCTCCCGAACCGATTTCGAACTGGGTCGCGTCATCGACCGAGGACGGTCTCGTGGTCGGCGGGCTGGTCCTCGCGTTCTTCGTTCCGCTCGCATTCCTCGTGCTGCTCGCCGCGTTCGTCGCGGCGTCGGCATGGGCGCTGCCGCGCCTGTGGCGCGGCGTGTCGGGCGGTTTTCGCGGGATGGCGAATCACATGGTGTCGCGGCTCAACTCGATCGGAGGAAAACGCGATTGAAGGGGCCGCAACACGCGGTGCAGCCGCCGGCCGGGCAACCCGGCCATGACGGGCGCGCGCATGCGGGCCGCTTCGGCCTGCGCGACCTGATCCGCCAGGCTGCCCGGATGACCGCGCGCGACTGGCGCGCGGGCGAACTGACGCTGCTGGTCCTCGCGCTGGTGCTCGCGGTCGCGGCGCTGACGAGCGTCGGCTTTCTCGCCGATCGGCTGCGCCAGGGGCTCGAGCGCGACGCGCGCCAGATGCTCGGCGCCGATTTCGTCGTGCGCGCCGATCGCCCCGTCGATCCGTCGTTCGACCGGCAGGCCCGCGCGCTCGGCCTGCGTACCGCGACGACGGCCATCTTCCCGAGCATGATCGCGTCCGCCGCGGGCGGCCAGGCCGCCGACGCGGCGCCGTCGCGCCTCGCGGCCGTGAAGGCCGTGTCGCCCGGCTATCCGCTGCGCGGCGCGGTCGAGATCCTGCCGGCCGGCGCGGCCGTCGCGCGGAAGGCGACCGCGATTCCCGCGCCCGGCACCGTATGGGCCGACCCGGCGCTGCTCGATGCGCTGCACCTCAAGGCGGGCGATACGGTGCGCGTCGGGTTGCGCACGTTTACGGTCGCCGCCGCGATTGCCCGCGAGCTCGATCGCGGCTTTTCGTTCGTCAATTTTTCCCCGCGGCTGATGATGCGCGCGGACGAGCTCGCCGCGACCGGGCTCACGGGCTACGGCAGCCGCGTCACGTACCGGCTGCTGGTCGCCGGCGACGCACCGGCCGTCGCGCGCTTCGAAGCGTATGCACACGCGCGCGTCGACGGCGGGAAACTGCGCGGCGTCGGGCTCGAGTCGTTGCAGGAAGGGCAGCCGCAGGTGCGGCAGACACTGGATCGCGCACGCCATTTCCTGACGCTCGTCGCCTTGCTGACCGCGCTGCTCGCGGCGGTCGCGATTGCGATGGCCGCGCAGCGCTACATGCGGCGCCATCTCGACGGCTGCGCGACGATGCGCTGCCTCGGCGTGAGCCGCCGCACGCTCGGCGCGCTGTTCGCGCTCGAATTCGCCGGCGTCGGCATCGTGTCGGGCGCCGCGGGTGCGGTGCTCGGCTATGGCGGCCACTGGGCGTTGCTGGCCGCGCTCGGCAGCCTGATCGACGTCGTGCTGCCGCCGCCGACGCTGTGGCCGGCGCTGATCGGCATGGGCGCGGCGCTCGTGCTGCTGCTCGGTTTCGCGCTGCCGCCGCTCGTGCCGCTCACGCGCGTGCCGCCGGTACGCGTGCTGCGGCGCGAGTGGGGCGACGCATCGCGCACCGCGTGGGCCGCGTATGCGATCGGTGTCGTGCTGTTCGCGGGGCTGCTGATCGCGGCTGCCGGCAACCTGAAACTCGGCCTGATCGTCGCGGGCGGCTTCGCCGGCGCGCTGGTCGGGTTCGCGCTGATCGCCCGGCTCGTGCTGTTCGCGGCCGCGCGCGCGGTGCGCGATGCGCGCGTGGCCGCGGGCGTCGGCTGGCGATACGCGCTGGCGTCGCTGCACCGGCGCGGCACGGCCAGCGCGCTGCAGATCACCGCGCTCGCGCTCGGCCTGATGTGCCTGCTGCTGATCGCGATCACGCGCAACGACCTCGTGGCGGGCTGGCGGCAGTCGACGCCGCCCGACGCGCCAAACCAGTTCCTGATCGACATCCAGCCAGACCAGCGCGCCGATGTCGCCGCCTATCTGGCCGCGCACGGCGTGCGTGACGCCGTACCGGCGCCGATGGTGCGCGGCCGCCTCGTCGCGATCAACGGCAAGCCGGTGAATCCGGACGCGTACCCGTCCGAAGAGGCCCGCCGGCTCGTCGATCGCGAATTCAACTTGTCGTATACGACCGAGCTGCCGTCCGACAACCGGATCGTCGAAGGCGACTGGTTCGGTACTGCGGCCACGCCGCAGATCTCGATCGAAGCCGGCCTGGCGAAGACGCTGAACGTGAAGCCGGGCGACACGCTGCGCTTCGACGTGACGGGGCTGACGGTCGATGCGCCCGTCACGAGCGTGCGCAAGCTCGACTGGGGCTCGTTCCGCGTCAACTTCTTCGTGCTGATGCCGCCGCCGGTGCTGAAGGATTTTCCGGCCGTCTATCTGACGAGCTTCCATCTGCCGGCATCGGACGCCGCGCTGCTCGATCCGCTGATCGCGCGCTACCCGAACCTGACCGCGATCGACGTCGCGCCGATCCTCGCGCAGTTGCAGCGGATGATGCTGCAGGTGGTCGGGGCGGTGCAGTTCCTGTTTGCGTTCACGCTCGCGGCCGGCGTGCTCGTGCTGTATACGGCGCTCGCCGGCTCGCGCGACGAGCGCGTGCGCGAGGCCGCGCTGCTGCGCGCGCTCGGCGCGTCGCGCGCGCAGGTCAATGCGGTGCAGCGCGCGGAATTCATCGTGGTCGGCGCGCTGGCCGGCGCGCTCGCGTCGGCGGGCGCGATCGCGGTCGGCTGGGTGCTCGCGTCGCGCGTGTTCGACTTTCAGCTCGCCGTCGATCCGTGGCTCGTACCGGCCGGCATCGCGGCCGGCGTCGTCTGCGCCGGTGCGGCCGGCTGGCTGAGCCTGCATAATGTGTTGCGGCGCCCCGCGCTGCAGTCGCTGCGCGACGCCTGAGCGTCGCCGCAGCCCGAAGATCCCGTTTCCGACAATCCGTATGACCGATGTGAATGACGATGCGCCGTCGCAGCCGACGGCGTTCGAACTCGTGGGCGGCGAAGCCCGCGTGCGCGAAATGGTGGACCGCTTCTACGACCTGATGGACCTCGAACCCGAGTTCGCGCAGATTCGTGCGCTGCATCCGCAGTCGCTCGACGGGTCGCGCGACAAGCTGTTCTGGTTCCTGTGCGGCTGGCTCGGCGGCCCCGACCACTACATCAGCCGGTTCGGCCACCCCCGGCTGCGCGCGCGGCACCTGCCGTTCCCGATCGCGTCGGTCGAGCGCGACCAGTGGCTGCGCTGCATGGCGTGGGCGATGGAGGATGTCGGGCTGCCGGAGCCGCTGCGCGAGCGGCTCATGCATTCGTTCTACGACACGGCCGACTGGATGCGCAACCGGCCCGGTTGATCGACCGGTACGCCGCTGCCCGCGGGCGGGACGATCTGCGTCTGGGCGCCCGTGCAGCCCGGCGCGACACTGGCCGTTTCCCCCATCGATACGAGGTTCCCTCGATGACGACACAAGCGCTGTTTCGCGAAGACGCGTACCTCACGCAATGCGAGGCGATCGTCCAGGCCGTCGGCGACGATGGCATCCGGCTCGATCGCACGGTGTTCTATCCGCTCGGCGGCGGCCAGGCCGGCGACGCCGGCACGCTGACGCTGCCTGACGGCAGCACGATCGCGATTGCCGATACGCGCAAGGCGAAGTTCGACGGCGCGACGCCCGACGACGCCGTGCACGTGCCCGCGCCGGGCCAGGAGGCGCGCGTGGCGACGCTTGCTCCCGGCACGCGCGTGGTCGCCGCGATCGACTGGCTGCGCCGCTACCGGCACATGCGCCTGCACACGGCCGCGCACCTGATGTGCGCGGTGCTGCCGTACGCAGTCGACGGCTGCAGCGTGACGGCCGACTACGTGCGGCTCGATTTCGCGACGTCCGACGCGATCGACCGCGACGACGTCGAGCGGCGCCTCGCGAGCCTCGTCGGCGGCGCGCATCCGGTCACGACCGAATGGATCACCGACGACGAGATGGCCGAGCGGCCCGAACTCGTGCGCACGATGAGCGTGAAGCCGCCGATGGGCCTCGGCCGCGTGCGGCTGCTGCGCATCGAAAACGTCGACCTGCAGCCGTGCGGCGGCACGCATGTGCGCAACACGTCCGAAATCGGCGGGCTGCGGGTCGCGAAACTGGAAAAGAAGAGCGCGCGCACACGGCGCCTCGTACTGGAGTTTGCATGACGATCGATACCGGGAAAGCGGGCGCGGCGGCGCTCGATCCACAGGCACGGGAGATTCTCGATTTCTGGTTCGGTGAGCCGGGCTCGGCCGAATTCGGGCACGAACGCAAGATCTGGTTCAACGGCGGTGCGGCGTTCGACGACGTGCTGCGCACGCGTTACGGCGCGCTGCTCGACGCCGCGTGCGACGGCGCCTGCGATCACTGGGCCGGTTCGCCGGAGGGCGCGCTGGCGTTGATCGTCGTACTCGACCAGTTCTCGCGCAACATCCATCGCGGCACGCCGCGCGCGTTTGCCGCCGATCCGAAGGCGCTCGCGCTCGCCCGTCGCGTCGTCGCGGCCGGCTGGGACGCGCAGTTGCCGAGCGGACATCATCGTGCGTTCGCGTATCTGCCGTTCGAGCACGACGAATCGGTCGAGAGCCAGCGCGAGGCCGTGCGCCTGTGCGCGGGCATCCGCGACGAGGCCGGATGCGAGGGTTATCACCGCTTCGCGTTGCTGCATGCGGCGGTCGTCGAGCGCTTCGGCCGCTTTCCGCACCGGAACGCGATTCTCGGTCGCGCGTCGACCGACGAGGAAACGGCGTTTCTGCGGGAGCCCGGCTCGTCGTTCTGACGATCGGGTGTGACGACGGAAGGGGCGGCGAGAGCGCGGCGGATTCGTGCCGCCGGCCGGCCTCGCGCAAAGCGCGCGGCCAGTGCCGAAGAGGAAAGTAACGGCGGGCAGGACGGCGCATCGCGCCGCCCCGTGTCACTGCAGGTGCTGTTCGGGCGTGCGTACGTAGACGCGCAGCAGTTCCGCGTTGTCGCCCGGGCGGGCGCCGGTCCAGAACAGCTTCCATTCGTTGCCGGGCGCCGGATCGACGGCCCGTACGCCCTGCACGATCATCCACGTGCAGCGCGTCGTCTTCGCGTCGTCGATCGGCGTGTGCTGGATGCCGGAGAAGTAGTACAACATCGGCGCTTCCGATTCGCCGAGCCCGTGCAGGCTCGCCATGCAGTCGCCGTCGTTCCATTCGAGCGCGAGATGCGCGTTCAGGTCGTCGAACACCGAGCGATAGCTCTTCGCGACGTCGAGCCACGGCAGCAGCAGCGTATAGATCAGCCCCCACGCGACGAGCGCGCCGGCGCCCCACGACAGCGCGCCGCGCCACAGGCCCGTCGTGCGCAGCGACGGCAGCAGCGTCAGCCAGCCGACCGTCAGCGCGAGCGCGCCGGTCACGAGCGCGGGCTGGATCGGCATCGTCCAGTCGAGCGGCAGCCAGCGGCCGAGTAGCGCGAGATCGGCATGCGACGCAGCCGGATCGGCCATCACCGCCCAGATCGCCCATGCGAGCACGACGACCGTGCCGAACAGGATGCGGCTCAGGTAATCCCACGCGAGATGCAGCCGGCGCGGCAGGCGGTCGATCGCCTGCGCGGCGACCAGCGCGAGCGGGGCGAAGAACGGCAGGATGTAGAGCTGGCGCGACGTCGCGGACACCTGCAGCACCACGAGCCCGATGCCGGCGAACAGCACGGGCAGCGCGATGCGCGGCGCGCGCCAGTCGCGCCATGCGCCGCGGGCGAGCGCGACGATCGCGAGCGGCGCGACCGGGAAGCCGACGAGCAGGAACGCACGCAGGATGAAGAACGGCTTGTCGTTTTCGGCGCCCAGTTCGGGAACGGAGAAGCCGAAGAAGCGGCCGACGTTGTTGTCCCAGAACCACGTCATGAACAGCGTTTCCGAGCGCAGGAACAGGGCGGTCGGCCAGATCAGCGCGAACGGCGCGAACACGAGTGCGGCAATGCCGAGCGCGCGTGCGAACGAGCGGGTGCGGCAGGCCGGATAGAGCGCCAGCGTGCAGGAAAGCGTGGCCGCGAATACGAGCGGCACGAACAGCCCCTTCGCCATCAATGCGACGCCGACGCCCGCGCCGAAGATCGGCGCGGCCCAGCGGCTCGCCGGATGCGCCGGCAGCCCGTGCCGCATCTGCTGCGCACGTGCGACGTGCTGCATCACGAGTTCGAGCAGCCCGCAGAACCCCATTGCCGTGCCGGCAAACAGCGCGACGTCCGTCATCATGTCGTGCACGTGCTTGATGACGACGAGCGTGCCCGCGCTCAGCACGACCGGGCCGAGCACGCGCAGGTCGAACCAGTCGTCCGCCCGGCTGGCCACGCGGGCCGCGCGCGCGATGAAGCCGAACGCGAGCGCGGCGAACAGCGCGCTCGCGAGGCGCGCCGCGTCGTGCAGCGGCATCACGCGCTGCAGCAGCCACGCGAGGCTGGTCGCGACCCACGCGTAAAGCGGCGGCTTTTCCATGAACGGCAGGCCGGCATTGGTCGGCACGACGAAGTCGCCGGTCTCGAGCATGTGCTGGATGATGCCGAACGTATAGGTTTCGTCCTGTTTCCACGGATCGTGCCCGAGCACGCCGGGCAGCGTGTACGCACACACCAGTGCGACGACGAACAGCCATGTGCGCCAGCCGAGCAGCAGCGAGCGCTCGCGTGGGGTGTGGGTGACGGCGACCGCCGCGGCGACGGGCGTGCCGGCGACGTCCAGCGTCGCGATGACGTCGGTATCGGCGGTCGAGCGGGTGTGCGCAGCCGAGGCGGGCACGGGCGTGCGTCGCCGGCTGGGCGCTGCGGTTCCAGGCATGGAAAAGATCTCGGGTCGAGCGAGCCGGTCCGGCGACATGGGCAGGACCGATAAGGGGCTATATCCGGGTAACGGACAGCGTGTTCAAGACACCCGTCCGAATGCCCGCTAGTAAAACACGGAATTGTTACGGACGTTTACTGAAACTGTCACGGAATTGTGGAGATTTGTGGCGCTGTGACCACGGGGCGGTTTCGACCGCCGTATTGTTGCGCCGCGCGTCAGCTTAGCGGCCGCCGCCGACGTCGAGCAGGGCGCCTGTCGTGTAGGACGCCGTATCGCCGAGCAGCCACACGATCGCCTCGGCGATCTCCTGCGCTTCGCCCGCGCGGCCGAGCGGTGTCTGCGCGCCGAGACGGGCCGCACGGTCCGGCTGGCCGCCGCTTGCATGAATGTCGGTCTCGATCAGGCCGGGGCGCACCGCGTTCACGCGCACGCCGTGCGGGCCGAGTTCCTTTGCCAGGCCGATCGTCAGCGAATCGACCGCGCCTTTCGAGCCCGCGTAGTCGACGTACTCGTTCGGCGAGCCGAGCCGCGACGCGATCGACGACACGTTGACGATCGCGCCGCCGCGGCCGCCGCGGTCGGTGGACAGCCGGCGCGCGGCTTCGCGCGCACACAGGTAGGCGCCGAGCACGTTGGTATCGAACATCCGCCGCAGCCGGTCGACCGGCATGTCGGCGAGCGGCATCGACGGCGCGACGATGCCTGCATTGTTGACCAGCGCGTCGAGCCGCCCGAATTCGGCGGCAACGGTGTCGAACATCGCGACGACGTCCGCCTCGTTCGCGACATCGCCCGCGACGATGCACGCGCGGCCGCCCGCGTCGCGCACGGCCTGCGCGGTCCGTTCGGCCGCCGCCGCGTCGCGCGCGTAGTTGATGCCGACGTCCCAGCCGCGTTCGGCCGCGAGCACGGCGGTCGCGCGGCCGATGCCACGGCTCGCGCCGGTGATGAGGACGGCCTTGCGGTCGGACGGTGCGGTCATCGTGCGGGTTCCGGTGAGGGTTACTTCGCTGCGTCGGGTGCCCACTTGTCGCGGGCGGGCGGCTGGTAGCGGCGCAGCCGCTCGATCAGCCCGGCGGGTTCCGATTCGACGCACAGCGCGTCGAAGTAGGCCGGCCGCATGAAGCCTTCGTCGACCGTATGGCGCAACAGCGCGATCAGCGGATCGTAGAACGCATCGATGTTGTAGAGCGCGACGGGCTTGCGGTGATAGCCGAGCTGCGCCCACGTGTAGACCTCGAAGAGCTCCTCGAGCGTGCCGGCGCCGCCGGGCATCGCGACGAACGCATCGGAGAGGTCGGCCATCATCTTCTTGCGATGGTGCATGTCGGGCACCACGTGCAGTTCCGACAGCCCCGTATGGCCGACTTCCTTGTCGACGAGCAGCTCGGGGATCACGCCGACCGCACGGCCGCCGGCCGCCATCACTTCGTCGGCGATCACACCCATCAGGCCGACGCGGCCGCCGCCGTACACGAGCGTGAGGCCCTCGTCGACCAGCGCGCGGCCGAATGCGCGCGCGGCATCGGCATAGACGGGCCGCACGCCGGACGACGAGCCGCAGTAAACGCAGACCGCCTTCATTGCTTGGCGTCCTTGGCGGCGGCTTGACCGGTGGCGACGGGCCCGCCGGCCGGGCGCGGCGAACCGTCGCGCGGCGGCAGGTAGTCGGAGAACTGGCGCTTGGGCAGCTTGCCGGAGACCAGATCGTCGAACAGCTGGCGCGAGCGGCCGCGCAGGTACGGGGCCATGATCGAGATCACGTGCATGCTCACCTGGTGCAGCTCTTCGCGGATCGCGTCCTGGTCGTTGTATTTGCGCGGATGCATCACGTACTGGTACGACAGCCAGTACGTCGAGATCACCGCCATGTTGGTCGCAATGACTTCGATCTCGGCGGGCGTCGCGACCATTTCGGCGTCGGAGACGAGCAGCTCGCACATGTCGTGCGCGAAGCGCACCTTGTGGCTGATGATCTGCTTGAAGTGCGTCTCGAGCGTGCGGTTGCGTGCGAGCAGGTCGTTGAGGTCGCGATACAGGAACCGGTAGGTCCACATGAAATCGGCCATGTACTGCAGGTACGACCAGGTTTCGTCGATCGTCGGACGGTGATCTTCGGGGAAGCGCAGCCGCCGTTCGATCTGCTGCTCGAACTGCGCGAAGATGCTGTTGATGATGTCGTCCTTGTTGCGGAAATGGTAGTACAGGTTGCCTGGACTGATTTCCATTTCCTCGGCGATCGTCGTGGTGGTGACGTTCGGCTCGCCGATCTCGTTGAAGAGTTTCAACGACAACTCGAGAATCCGTTCGCGGGTGCGGCGGGGAGGTTTCGCTTCCATGTCGTCCGGCCCTGTGTGTGCCGGACTGGCGGGCGCTGCAATCGATGCTGCGTGATTCGTCCGGCGCGGGTTGCTGTTCTATGTCTAGCGGACGATTATAAACCGGGGTTTCGCCACATCGGGGCATTTCGTGATCGCGGCCCCGCGCGGCGCATGGTGCGGCGCCGCATGCGGGTGGCGGGGCAGGCGCCCGGCAGGGCTAGAAGCCGAGCCAGCGTGCGACGACCGGGCCGAGCACGAAGCCCCAGGTCGTCACGCACGCGAACAGCGCGACCGTCACGGCCGCGCTGCCGAGGTCCTTCGCGCGCTTCGAGAGTTCGTGGCGCTCGAGCGAGATGCGGTCGATCGCGGCTTCGACGCTCGAGTTCAGCAGCTCGACGATCAGCACCAGCAGCACCGAGGCGATCAGCAGCGCGCGCGACGCGGCCGGCACCGGCGCGAAGGCGCCGATCGGCAGCATCAGCGCGGCGAGCGTGAGCTCCTGGCGAAACGCGCTTTCCTCGCGGATCGCGACGCGAAAGCCGTTCAGCGAATGCTTGAGCGCGAACCACGCACGCGTGATGCCGCGGTGGCGCTTGTACGGGTTCGGCGGCAGCGGCGTCAGCCGATCGTCGGGGCCGAGCGGCTCGTGCGGATGCGCGTCCGTTTCGGCGTGCGGCTCTTCCTCGTCGAACGGCCGGTGCCGTTGCGGCGTTGCGTTAAAGGGCGGGGTCTTGTCGTTCAGGTCTCGTTTCAAACGGCGGCACCTTCGGCGGGCGAGTACGCGGTCTTCGGCAGCGGCTTCAGGTGCGACGCGAACTGCTCGGATGCCGCGCGCCACGAGAAGCGTTCCGCCCACGCGCGCGCAGTCGTGCGTTCGATCTTCAGCGCCTCGAGGCAGGCTTCCTGCAGGTCCTCGTGCATCGCGCCGGCGTCGCCTCCGCTGAGCACGTCGATCGGACCCGTGACGGGATACGCGGCCACCGGCGTGCCGCAGGCGAGCGCCTCGAGCAGCACGAGGCCGAACGTGTCGGTGCGACTCGGGAACACGAACACGTCGGCCGCAGCATACACCTTCGCGAGTTCGGCCTGCGACAGCACGCCGAGATAGTTCGCCTCCGGGTAGCGCGACTTCAGCTCCGCGAGCGCGGGGCCTTCGCCCGCGACCCATTTCGAGCCGGGCAGATCGAGGCGCAGGAATGCCTCGACGTTCTTCTCGATCGCGACGCGGCCCACGTACAGGAAGATCGGCCGCGCGGTGTTGAGCACCTTCGACTCCATCGGATGGAAGATGTCGAGATCGACGCCGCGCGTCCACAGCACCACGTTCGTGAAGCCGTATTTCTCGAGATCCTGCTTGACGACCGGCGTCGGCGCCATCACCGCGAGCGACGGGCCGTGGAACCAGTGCAGGAAGCGGTAGGTCGCGGCGAGCGGAATACCGAAGCGCGCCTGCACGTATTCCGGAAAGCGCGTGTGGTAGGCGGTCGTGTACGGCAGCTTGCGGGCGCGTGCATAGCGCCGGGCGGCCAGTCCGAGCGGGCCTTCGGTCGCGATGTGCAGCGCGTCGGGCGCGAACGCATCGATCCGCGCGCGCAGCTTGCGGTACGGCAGGATCGACAGGCGGATCTCGGGGTAGGTCGGGCAGGGCACCGTGCGGAATTCCAGCGGCGTCAGCAGTTCGACGCGGTGGCCGAGCGCCGTGAGTTCGCGCGACGTGCTTTTCAGCGTGCGCACGACGCCGTTGACCTGCGGTTCCCACGCATCGGTGACGATCATGATCTTCATCGCGGCATCTGTCCTGTAAGTAAGGTTGTGTCAGGCAGCGGCCTTGGCCTTGCGCGACGTGGTCTCCGACGGCGCGGAGCGCATCACCGTCCAGTAGACGATCTTCAGTTCGCCTTCCATCGTTTCGACGAGCGCGGACAGGCTTTCGACCCAGTCGCCGTCGTTGCAGTACAGCACGCCGTCGATGTCGCGGATCTCGGCCTTGTGGATATGGCCGCACACGACGCCGTCGCAGCCGCGGCGGCGGGCCTCGTCGGTCATCACGGTCTCGAACTGCGAGATGAAGTTGACCGCGTTCTTTACCTGGTGCTTCAGGTACTGCGACAGCGACCAGTACTGGAAGCCCAGCCGGCTGCGGATCCGGTTGAACCAGCGGTTCAGCACGAGGATCAGCGTGTAGAGCGTGTCGCCGAGGTACGCGAGCCATTTCGCGTGCTGGATCACGCCGTCGAACAGGTCGCCGTGCACGATCCACAAACGTTTGCCTGCGAGCGTCGTGTGGAATGCCTCGCCGCGCACCTGGATGTCGCCGAACGCGAGATCGCAGAACTGCCGCGCGCCTTCGTCGTGATTACCCGGGATGTAGACCACCTGCGTGCCCTTGCGCGCCTTGCGCAGGATCTTCTGCACGACGTCGTTGTGCGCCTGCGGCCAGTACCAGCCTTTCTTCAGCTGCCAGCCGTCGATGATGTCGCCGACGAGGTACAGGTATTCCGAGTCGTTGTGACGCAGGAAGTCCAGCAGGTAGGGCGCCTGGCAGCCGCTCGAGCCGAGGTGGATGTCGGACAGCCAGATGGTGCGGTAGCGATGGGCGGACGGTTCAGGGTCCTCGTGCTGCGTGGTGTGCGCGACGGGCGGCTTTTGCGACACCACGCCGTCGGTTGCCCCCGAGCCGGACAGGAACGCAGTGGCGGCGCGAGCGCCGATGGGGTGACGAAACAGTGAGGTCGCGGACGTTTTCTGGCCCATGCATGACTCGCGCCGGTTGACATTACCGGCATTCCGCCATGCGGGCGTGACTGTGCCGTGACAGTCACGAGACGTTCTTATTACGGCCGTTGAAGGGTGTTTAGCAGTGAATGGACAGGCGTTGCGTAACCTGCCGCACCGAACGATCGTCGCTTGTCCGGCACGGCCGTCCGGCTCGACGAGCGCACCGGACGAGCGGATTTCATCTGACGAATGCGGTGCGTCAGCGCGGTATCGCGACGACGCGCGTGCGCGCGATCCGGTCGTGCAGGAACTGGCGGCCTGCGTGCAACCGGGCGGCGCCGGCCCACACGACGATCCATGCGGCGGTGAGCGCGAGCGTGACGGGTACCGACAGTCCGAGGAGCGGGTGCAGCGCGAGCGGCGGCAGGAACCACAGCCAGCCGAGCACGTAGCGGACGAGCGCGTGGCCGGCGCTCAGCGGCCGGCCGCTCGACGATTCGAGCCGTAGCCGCCAGGTCTTCATCGGCAGCGTCTGGCCGCCGTGCGTCCAGAACCACACGAAATACGCGCCGACGACGAGCGCGATCCACGCGGCAAGCAGGTTGTGATGGACGAGGCCGTTGCGTTGCCGTGTCGCGAGGCTGAACGCGAGCCCGGCGAAGAACACGACGCCGAACAACAGTACGCCTTCGTAGAGCAGCGCGGCGAGGCGCCGCCGTACGGACGGCGCGACGGCCGGGGTTTCGGGGGCGCGGGCGCTCGCCACGGCCGCTCAGGAGCCCTTGAACAGCGAGGGCGCGTCGGCGGGCGACACCGGCGCCACGGCGGCCGGTGCGGATGCGGTGCCGGAGGTCGACGACGCGGGCGCCGGCTGCGCGGCGGCACCGGCCGACGCGGGCGCCGCGGCGGCCGCCGCGCCGCTCGCCGGGTGTTCGTGCGCGTTGACGAGGCGGCGCACGTCACGGTCGGCGATGGTCGGCGGCGCGCTGACGACACTCGGCTTGCGACGGCGCTCGGCGGCGGCAAGCCGTTCCTTCTGCTCCTGGGGGAGTTGCTGGTAGGCCTTCCACGCGCGCTCGCGCGCCTGAGCGGACAGCTCCTTCGCACTCTGGTAGTTCTCGCGCGCGACGCGGCGCTGCTCGGGCGTCATCTTCGCCCATTCGGTCATCCGCTCCTGCAGGCGTTTCTGGTCATCCGGCGATAACTTCGCGAAACGCGATGCGATCTTCAGCCATTTGCGCTTGCGGGCGTCGCTGAAGCCGTCCCACTGGTCGGCGAACGGAGCGAGGGCTGCGTGCTGCGCCGGCGTGAGGCGCGCCCACGACAGCGGGCCCGCGGCGGCCGGCAGCGGCAGGGGCAGCGGGGGGAGTTCGGTGGTCAGGCCGGTTGCGGTCGACGCGGGCGCGGCGGGGCTGGTGGTCGCGACGGGAGCCGTCGCGGGGGCCGGGTGAAATCGGGGATACGTGGCGACGTAGGAAACGGCGATCGCGATCACGCATCCGAAAAATACGGCCAGGCCGCGCTTCTGACTCACCCGTACGATCCCCTCGTTATTGTCTGTTAGTGAGCGCGCGAAAGATACGCGTTGAACCCGTGGTCGAGATACGCGTTGAGCGGCAGGTCGTCGCTGAGCATCGCCGCGTCGATGTCGGCGAGTTCGGCGGTGCGCTGCATGTCTTCCCAGTACGCGATGCCGACGAGCCCCGCGAGCAGCAATGCGAGCGGCCATGCGCGCAGCAGCCGGCGCGCGAACGACAGGCGGCCGGCCGGCGGGCGGTTCGCGGGCGTCGGGCCATAGGCGCCGGCCGCGCCGGCGAAGGCCGGCACGAACACCGGCGCACTCGCGGCTTCGGGCTTCTTGCGCGCGAGCGCGGCCCGGCGGGCGACGGCCAGCCGGTCGGTGGTCGCGGCAGGCAGGGCGGCGGCGCGCTCGTCCAGCGCGCGGCGCACCTTCAGCGCGAATTCGTGTTCTCGGTTTGCGGGAGCGGAGCTCATAGCGTGATTCCTTTGGCCTTGAGCGCTTGCGCCAGTGTGTGGGTGGCTCGCGAGCAGTGCGTCTTGACGCTGCCCTCGGAGCACCCCATCGCGGCGGCAGTCTCGGCGACATCCATATCTTCCCAATAACGCATCAGGAACGCTTCCCGTTGACGCGTCGGAAGTTTCTGGATTTCCTCGTCGATCAGGGCCAGAACCTGCTCTCTTTCGAGGCGGTGCTCGCTGCTCTCGACGCCGGCGTTGTCGTCCGCGGATTCGAGCGTTTCGAGCGGGTCGAAGTCGTCGTCGTCGGTGTTGTTCAGCGACGAGAAGAGCGTCACCCACGTGTTGCGGACCTTCTGCCGGCGGAACCAGTCGTGGATCGCGTTCTGCAGGATCCGCTGAAAAAGCAGCGGCAACTCGGCCGCCGGCCGGTCGCCGTACTTTTCAGCGAGCTTGATCATCGCGTCCTGCACGATGTCGAGCGATGCATCGTCGTCACGCACGGCGTACGCGGCCTGCTTGAACGCGCGCCTTTCGACGCCCGCCAGAAAGTCGGCGAGTTCCTTGTCTGATGCCATTCCGTGAAGGTATGCGCTGCGGCCCGCTGCGTGGTGTAAATGGTCGAAAAATTTCGTAAAACCCGCGGATGCTATCAAATTTTTGCGCGGCTTGGCACCGGGTCGGGCGCCGCACGTTGCGCGCGAACCGCGCCGGCGGGGCGCCGGGCGGCGCGCATGATGCGCTGCGGGATATTTTGCTTGACGGCTCAATCGCTACCCGCTATCGTCGGCGATTCGCAACATGAAGTGATGGTCTCATTTGAGGCTGGCCCAAGAAGCCCGCCCTTCAAACTAGACGCGCCGCTTGAACCCGAGCCACAAGCCCGGCAGAGAGCACCCGATCAATTTTTTGCCGAAAATTCGAAAGGTCAACATGAACATGCCCAGCGCGGAATTCTCCACGTCGGAACCCCTTTCCCCTCCCGATAGCGACTCCATCGGCGGTACCGTGCTCATGAAGGCACTGGCCGACGAAAACGTCGAATTCATCTGGGGCTATCCCGGCGGCTCGGTTCTCTACATTTACGACGAGCTGTACAAGCAGGACAAGATTCAGCACGTGCTGGTGCGCCACGAACAGGCGGCCGTGCACGCAGCCGATGCGTATGCGCGCTCCACCGGCAATGTCGGCGTCTGCCTCGTGACGTCGGGCCCCGGTGTCACCAACGCGGTGACCGGCATCGCAACGGCGTACATGGATTCGATCCCGATGGTCGTGATCAGCGGCCAGGTGCCGACGGCCGCGATCGGTCAGGACGCATTCCAGGAGTGCGACACCGTCGGCATCACGCGTCCCTGCGTGAAGCACAACTTCCTCGTGAAGGACGTGCGCGACCTCGCGGAAACCGTCAAGAAGGCGTTCTACATCGCCCGCACCGGCCGTCCGGGCCCGGTGCTGATCGACATCCCGAAGGACATCTCGAAGACGCCGTGTCAGTACGAGCCGATCAAGAGCGTGTCGCTGCGTTCGTACAACCCCGTCACGAAGGGCCATTCGGGCCAGATCCGCAAGGCCGTGTCGCTGTTGCTGACGGCGAAGCGCCCGTACATCTACACGGGTGGCGGCATCATCCTCGCCGACGCGTCGCGTGAACTGAACCAGTTCGCGGACCTGCTCGGCTACCCGGTCACGAACACGCTGATGGGCCTCGGCGGCTATCGCGCGTCGGACAGGAAATTCCTCGGCATGCTCGGCATGCACGGCACCTACGAAGCGAACATGGCGATGCAGCACTGCGACGTGCTGATCGCGATCGGCGCGCGCTTCGACGACCGCGTGATCGGCGATCCGGCCCACTTCGCGTCGCGTCCGCGCAAGATCATCCATATCGACATCGACCCGTCGTCGATCTCGAAGCGCGTGAAGGTCGACATCCCGATCGTCGGCGACGTGAAGGAAGTGCTGAAGGAGCTGATCGAGCAACTGCAGACGGCCGAGCACGGCCCCGACACCGAAGCGCTCGCGCAATGGTGGAAGGACATCGAGAGCTGGCGTGCGAAGGACTGCCTGAAGTACGACCGCGAAAGCGAGATCATCAAGCCGCAATACGTGGTCGAGAAGGCGTGGGAGCTGACGGACGGCAACGCGTTCGTGTGCTCGGACGTCGGCCAGCACCAGATGTGGGCCGCGCAGTTCTACCGTTTCAACAAGCCGCGTCGCTGGATCAACTCCGGCGGCCTCGGCACGATGGGCTTCGGCCTGCCGGCGGCGATGGGCGTCAAGATGGCCCATCCGGACGACGACGTGCTGTGCATCACGGGCGAAGGCTCGATCCAGATGTGCATCCAGGAACTGTCGACCTGCCTGCAGTACGACACGCCCGTGAAGATCATTTCGCTGAACAACCGCTACCTCGGCATGGTCCGCCAGTGGCAGCAGATCGAATACAGCAAGCGCTATTCGCATTCGTACATGGATGCGCTGCCCGATTTCGTGAAGCTCGCCGAAGCGTACGGCCATGTCGGCATGCGGATCGAAAAGACTTCGGATGTGGAGCCGGCGCTGAAGGAAGCGCTGCGCCTGAAGGACCGCACCGTGTTTCTCGACTTCCAGACCGATCCGACCGAAAACGTCTGGCCGATGGTACAGGCCGGCAAGGGCATCACCGAGATGCTGCTCGGATCGGAAGATCTGTAACGGCGCGACGCGCGCAGCGCGCGATGCGGCCGCCTTCACGAAGGGCGGCGCGGCACGCGACGGCGCGCGGCGCGAGTGAATCGACACGGACACATTCTGGAAGAAGCGAACATGAGACACATCATTTCCGTCCTGCTGGAAAACGAACCGGGCGCGCTGTCGCGCGTGGTCGGTCTCTTTTCCGCACGCGGCTACAACATCGAAACCTTGACGGTGGCGCCGACCGAAGACCAATCGCTGTCGCGGCTGACCATCGTTTCCATTGGCTCGGACGACGTGATCGAACAGATCACGAAGCATCTGAACCGCCTGATCGAGGTGGTGAAAGTGGTGGACCTGACCGACGGTGCACACATCGAACGCGAGCTGATGCTGATCAAGGTACGTGCAGTGGGCAAGGAGCGCGAAGAAATGAAGCGGATGTCGGACATTTTCCGCGGCCGCATCATCGACGTGACCGAGAAGACCTACACGATCGAATTGACGGGCGCGAGCGACAAGCTCGACGCATTCATCCAGGGGCTGGACGCCACCGCGATCCTCGAGACCGTGCGGACCGGCAGCTCCGGCATCGGACGCGGCGAGCGCATCCTGAAGGTGTGATGCCGATATTGCAAGAAGGCACGCCGGGTGCGCCGTCATGTCCCGGCCCGCAGTACCCCATCCGAACGAATTGTTGAATTTTTGAATTAGCGAAGGAACCATCATGAACGTTTTCTACGACAAAGACGCCGACCTCTCCCTCATCAAGGGCAAGCAAGTCACGATCATCGGCTACGGCTCGCAAGGCCATGCGCACGCACTGAACCTGAAGGACAGCGGCGTGAACGTGACGGTCGGCCTTCGCAAGGGCGGCGCGTCGTGGAGCAAGGCCGAGAACGCCGGTCTCGCAGTGAAGGAAGTCGCGGAAGCGGTGAAGGGCGCGGACGTCGTGATGATGCTGCTGCCGGACGAGCAGATCGCCGACGTGTACGCGAAGGAAGTGCACGCGAACATCAAGCAGGGCGCGGCGCTGGCATTCGCGCACGGCTTCAACGTCCACTACGGCCAGGTGATCCCGCGCGCCGACCTCGACGTGATCATGATCGCGCCGAAGGCCCCGGGCCACACCGTGCGCGGCACGTATGCACAAGGCGGCGGCGTGCCGCACCTGATCGCGGTTGCGCAGAACAAGTCGGGCGCGGCACGCGACATCGCGCTGTCGTATGCGGCGGCGAACGGCGGCGGCCGTGCCGGCATCATCGAGACGAACTTCCGTGAAGAAACTGAAACCGACCTGTTCGGCGAGCAGGCCGTGCTGTGCGGCGGTACCGTCGAGCTGATCAAGGCGGGTTTCGAGACGCTGGTCGAAGCCGGCTACGCGCCGGAAATGGCGTACTTCGAGTGCCTGCACGAACTGAAGCTGATCGTCGACCTGATCTACGAAGGCGGCATCGCGAACATGAACTACTCGATCTCGAACAACGCCGAGTACGGCGAGTACGTGACCGGCCCGCGCGTCGTCACGGAAGAGACGAAGAAGGCGATGAAGCAGTGCCTGACCGACATCCAGACGGGCGAGTACGCGAAGAGCTTCATTCTCGAAAACAAGGCAGGCGCGCCGACGCTGCAGTCGCGCCGCCGCCTGACGGCCGAGCACCAGATCGAGCAGGTCGGCGCGAAGCTGCGTGCGATGATGCCGTGGATCGCGAAGAACAAGCTCGTCGACCAGACGAAGAACTAAGCACCACGTGCTGTTCCGGCCCTTCGAGCGAAGGGCCGGCATCAAAAAGCCGTCCGAAGGCAGCAGTGCCCCGGGCGGCTTTTGTTATGCTACGGGCTTTGCAATTCACCGAACACAGAACGAATCCATGAACTATCCTCATCCGATCATCGCGCGCGAAGGCTGGCCGTTCATCGCGATTGCAGCCGTCATCGCGCTGTTGATCCATGCCGTCGGGGGCTTCGGCTTCGCGTGGCCGTTCTGGCTGCTGCTCGTCTTCGTCGTCCAGTTCTTCCGTGATCCGCAGCGCCCGATCCCGGCGCAGCCGAACGCGGTGCTGTGCCCGGCAGACGGCCGCATCGTCGCGGTCGAGACCGCGCAGGATCCGTACGCGAACCGCGAAGCGCTGAAGATCAGCGTGTTCATGAATGTCTTCAATGTCCATTCGCAGCGTTCGCCGGTCGATGGCGCGATCAGCAAGGTCGAGTATTTCCCGGGCGCGTTCCTGAACGCGGCGATCGACAAGGCGTCGACCGAGAACGAGCGCAACGCGGTCGTGATCCAGACGGCGAGCGGCAAGACCGTCACGTCCGTGCAGATCGCCGGCCTGATCGCGCGCCGGATCCTCTGCTACGTCCGTGCCGGCGAGCCGCTGTCGCGCGGCCAGCGCTACGGTTTCATCCGCTTCGGTTCGCGCGTCGACGTGTATCTGCCGCTCGGCAGCCGCGCGAAGGTGTCGATCGGCGAGAAGGTCTACGCGTCGTCGACGATCCTCGCCGAGCTCGAGCAGTAAGGGGCGGGGCGCACGATGGCCGCATTCAAACCGCGTCGGCCGCGCAACGGCTCCAGCCAGACGCCACGCCCGTTCCGCCGCAACAAGGTGATGGCGCCCGATCAGGCGCCGCTCGAAAGCCGCCGTGCCGCGCGCCAGCGGTTCCTGAAGACGCGCGGCATCTATCTGCTGCCGAACGCATTTACGACCGCCGCGCTGTTCTGCGGCTTCTTCGCGGTCGTGCAGGCGATGAACGTGCGCTTCGAGATCGCCGCGATCGCGATTTTCGTCGCGATGGTGCTCGACGGGATGGACGGGCGCGTGGCGCGCATGACGCATACGCAGAGCGCGTTCGGCGAGCAGTTCGACAGCCTGTCGGACATGGTGTCGTTCGGCGTGGCGCCCGCGCTCGTGATGTACGAGTGGGTACTGAAGGATCTCGGCCGCTGGGGCTGGCTCGCCGCGTTCGTCTATTGCTCGGGCGCTGCGCTGCGTCTCGCGCGCTTCAACACGAACATCGGCGTGGTCGACAAGCGCTTTTTCCAGGGGCTGCCGAGCCCGGCCGCCGCCGCGCTGATCGCGGGCTTCGTATGGCTCGCGACCGACAACCGCGTGCCGATGAAGCTCGGCTGGCTGCCGTGGGTCGCCTTCGTGCTGACGATCTACGCGGGCGTGACGATGGTGTCGAACGCGCCGTTCTACAGCGGCAAGGCGCTCGACGTGCGGCACCGCGTGCCGTTCGCGGCGATCCTGCTCGTCGTCGTCGCGTTCGTGCTCGTGTCGTCCGATCCGCCGCTGATGCTGTTCTGCCTGTTCGTGCTGTACGGGTTGTCCGGCTATGTGTTCTGGGCCTACACGGCCGTCCGCGGGCGCGCGAATCCGGCGCGCTCGTCGCAGCGCGATCACTGACGCCGACGCTGCGATTTGCCCGGAAGCGGCGGCCTCGGGGCCGCCGTTTTTATTTGGCCCTTTTTCGAGCCCGGCCACGTCGATTCCCGGGTGCCGTCCGATTGCGCGGCCAACGGAATGTCGCTATAGTCTTCGGCATGACTGCTTTTCCCCACCTCTCCCTCCTTCTAGCCGGTGCGCCGCTACGCGCGCTAGCTTTGGCGCGCCTGCCGCGCTGACCGTTCTCGCCCTCCGTCTCAAGCCTCGTCTGTTGTTGAACGTCGCCAGCGGTGGCGCGATCTCGTTACGTTTGACTTCCGTATAAAAGAGCCCTGGAGCCCCCATGACAGACAAGCTGATCATTTTCGATACGACGTTGCGTGACGGCGAGCAATCGCCCGGTGCGTCGATGACGAAGGAAGAGAAAATCCGCATCGCGAAGCACCTCGAGCGGATGAAGGTCGACGTGATCGAGGCCGGCTTCGCCGCCAGCTCGAACGGCGATTTCGACGCGATCCACACGATCGCCGGTCTCGTGAAGGACAGCACGATCTGCTCGCTGGCGCGGGCCAACGACAAGGACATCCAGCGCGCGGCCGACGCACTGAAGCCGGCCAACAGCTTCCGGATCCACACGTTCATCGCGACGTCGCCGCTGCACATGGAAAAGAAGCTGCGGATGACGCCCGATCAGGTGTTCGAGCAGGCGCGCCTCGCGGTGCGTTTCGCGCGCAAGTTCACCGACAACGTCGAGTTCTCGCCGGAAGACGGCAGCCGTTCGGACATGGATTTCCTGTGCCGCGTGCTGGAAGCCGTGATCGCCGAAGGCGCGACGACGATCAACATCGCCGACACGGTCGGCTACGGTGTGCCGGAGCTCTACGGCAACCTCGTGAAGACGCTGCGCGAGCGCATTCCGAACTCGGACAAGGCGATCTTCTCGGTGCACTGCCATAACGACCTCGGGATGGCGGTCGCGAATTCGCTCGCCGGCGTGAAGATCGGCGGCGCGCGTCAGGTCGAGTGCACGATCAACGGTCTCGGCGAGCGCGCGGGCAACACGTCGCTCGAAGAAATCGTGATGGCGGTGAAGACGCGCAAGGACTACTTCGGTCTCGACGTCGGTATCGACACGTCGCAGATCGTGCCGACGTCGAAGCTCGTGTCGCAGATCACCGGCTTCGTCGTGCAGCCGAACAAGGCGGTGGTCGGCGCGAATGCATTCGCGCACGCGTCGGGCATTCACCAGGACGGCGTGCTCAAGGCGCGCGACACGTATGAGATCATGCGTGCGGAAGACGTGGGCTGGACCGCGAACAAGATCGTGCTCGGCAAGCTGTCGGGCCGCAACGCGTTCAAGCAGCGCCTGCAGGAGCTTGGCGTATCGCTCGACAGCGAAGCCGAATTGAATGCCGCGTTCATGCGCTTCAAGGATCTGGCCGACCGCAAGGCGGAGATCTTCGACGAGGACATCATCGCGATCGTGTCCGAGGAATCGGCGCTCGCGCAGGAGCAGGAGCACTTCAAGTTCGTGTCGCTGTCGCAGCGTTCGGAAACGGGCGAGCAGCCGCAGGCGAAGGTCGTATTCGCGGTCGAAGGCAAGGAAGTGACCGGCGAGGCGCGCGGCAACGGTCCGGTCGATGCGACGTTCAATGCGATCGAAGGCGAAGTCGGCAGCGGGTCCGAGCTGCTGCTGTACTCGGTGAACGCGATCACGACCGGCACGCAGGCGCAGGGCGAAGTGACCGTCCGTCTGTCGAAGAGCGGGCGGATCGTCAACGGCGTCGGTACCGATCCGGATATCGTCGCCGCGTCCGCGAAGGCATATATTTCGGCGCTGAACAAGCTGCATTCGAAGGACGACAAGGTCAACCCGCAGCGCTCGTAAGCGCCGCGCGTGACGCGCCCCCGAAACGCCCCGTGCGGCCCTGTGCCGCCGGGGCGTTTTTTATCGGCCGCTCATTCGGCGGCCGGCGCACGGAACAGCCAGCGGCGCGCAGCCGCGCGTGGCGCGGGATGGCGCCGGCGGAACTCGACCGCGATCCCGCGCCGCGGCGCATCGGCGACGAACGCATCCAGCAGTTCGAGCACGTCGTGATCGATGTAGTCGGCGCGCGTCGCGTCGATGATCACCGCCGCCCGGTCCGGAATGTGCCGCAGGTGGTGCTTGACTTGCACCTTGCCGAGAAACGACACGTCCTTGCGGAACGACAGCAGGAAGTGGTCGTCGTGCTGCGCGAGCGTGACGGGGCTCTTCAGGTTCGCGACGGCGACGGCCAGCACGCTGCACGCGAGACCGAGCGCGATACCGAACAGCAGGTCGACCGTCAGCACGCCGGCGATCGTCGCGGCGAACGGCACGAACGCGGCCGGCCCCTGTTTCATCACCGAGCGGAACAGCGCCGGCTTCGCCAGCTTGAAGCCCGTATGGATCAGGATCGCGGCCAGGCTCGCGAGCGGGATCAGGTTGATCAGCCCGGTGAGTGCGAACACGCTGGCGAGCAGCAGCACTCCGTGGATGATCGCCGACATCCGGCTTTGCGCGCCCGCGTTGACGTTCACCGAGCTGCGCACGATCACCGACGTGATCGGCAGGCCGCCGACCGCACCCGCGACGAGGTTGCCGACGCCCTGGGCCTTCAGTTCGCGATCGGGTTGCACCGGCCGGCGCTTGGGGTCGAGCTGCTCGACCGCCTCGAGGCTCAGCAGCGTCTCGAGGCTGGCGACGACCGCAAGCGTGATCGCGACGCGCCATACGTCCGGATTGACGAGCTGCGCGAAGTTCTGGCCGAGCTCCGCGTGCTTGAGCGATGCGGCGAAGGCGGCGAACGATCCGAGTTCGGGCAGCGTGACGCGATGGGCGGCGCCCGGCGCGACCGCGGGCGCGACGACACCCAGCACGAGTGTCGCGCCGATGCCGAGCACGACCACCGCGAGCGGCGCGGGCACCGAGCGCACCAGCGCGAAGCGGCGCAGCGCGGGGGTGTCCCACGCCACGAGCAGCGCGAGCGAAACGAGCGCGATGGCCGTGGCGGCCCATGCGACAGGCAGGCCCGGCCAGTTCGCAAACGATTGCGCGGCCTGGCCGCCAATGCCGAATGCGAACGGAATCTGCTTCACGATCAGCAGCAGGCCGATCGCGGCGAGCATGCCCTTGATGACGGGCGACGGCACATAGGCGGCGAAGCGGCCCGCGCGCAGCATGCCGAAGCCGAACTGGAGCACGCCGGACAGCAGCACCGCGAGCAGGAACGCGGAGAAGCTGCCGAGTTGCGCGATCCCTTCGACGACGATCACGACGAGGCCGGCGGCCGGCCCGCTGACGGACAGCGACGAGCCGCTCAGCAGCGCGACGACGATGCCGCCGACGATGCCCGACACGAGCCCGGCGAACGGCTCGACGCCTGAGGCGTTGGCGATGCCCAGACAGAGCGGCAGCGCGACGAGGAAAACGACGATGCCGGCGACGATGTCGCGCGGCAGGGTGGATAGGCGCTCGTTCAGTTTCATGGTTGGGAGTGGTTTCGTTGGCATGGAGGACGGGGCGCGGATCAGCCGAGCGCGGCGGCCGCGGCAGGCTCGGCTTCGGCTTCGGCTTCGGCCGGCGGCGCCGTGTAGCCGGAATCGAGCTCCTTCAGGCGCCCGTCGGCGAGCGAAAAGATCCAGCCGTGCACGAGCGGCGGCCGTTCGCGGCCGCGTACGATCGGCGACGCGCGCAGCAGCCGCACCTGTTCGAGCACGTTCAGCTCGGCGAGGCGGTCGGCGGCGGCCAGGTCGTCGAGCCCGTCGAGCGCGTCGCGATGACGCCGCGCGAGCGCGCAGAGCGGCGCGATGCGGCGCGCGACGTGCGGCAGGTCGGCGGGCGGCGGCAGCAGCGACGCGCGGACCCCGCCGCACCCGTAATGGCCGCATACGATCACGTGATCGACCTTCAGCACTCGCACCGCGTACTCGAGCACGCTGGCGGAATTGTCGTCGTCGGGGTGGAACAGGTTCGCGATGTTGCGATGGACGAACAGCTCGCCGGGTGCGCAGTGCGTGATGGTTTCGGCCGGCACGCGGCTGTCGGCGCAGCCGATCCACAGCACGCGCGGGTTCTGGCCGCGCGCGAGCGCGTCGAAGAAGCCGGGCGTGTGTTCGCGCGTCTCGCGGGCCCAGGCAATGTTGGCAACCAGCATGCTCTTGGGGCGATTCATGAGGACTCCTTTCCGATAAAGGCAAATAAATACCGAACGAAATGGCGCAATGGCATTCTTTCTAAATTGAAAGGTTTGGTTTCGGTGATATTAGGGGTATGCCCTAGCAGTCCGGGTGAGTTGAAACAAATTGTTTCAAATTGATTGGGCGTAGTGCATTGCATGCACCAGCCCGACGCATGACATGCACTGCCCATGCCTGTTTACGCGCCACGGCCCGCATGACGGGGTGTTCAGCGTATTGCCATCGCAATGTCATCGATCGGAAAAGTTTTCCGTCTTATTCGTTAAATCAAATAAGGCGACGGAAAAAATGAAATGGCCATTCAGCAATAATTCGTGAATGGCCATTGCGATAATTGCGCGTAAATGTGCAATCGGTCAGAACAGGTTGCGGCGATCGGGGTCGTGCAGCGGGTCCGGCGTTTTCTGCGTGGTGCGCAGGATGCCCTGCGGATCGAAGTAGAAGCTGTACATCATGTACCAGACGTTGTCCTCCAGATACCGGTACGTCCAGACCTCGCGCTTCATCAGCGGGAAGTAGGAGGTCTCGACCGGGCGTCCGAAATTGACGAGGACGTCGGTCTTCGTCCACTTGCCGATTTCCGCGCGATAGAACTCGCTCGGCTGCAGCACCTGGCGCACGTTGACGATCCGGTGGGCTGTATCGACGTCGGCCGCGACCGTGATCTCGCCCATCGGCTGAGTCGGCCACATCAGGCGCTTGCCGCCGCCGGGCAGGTCGTAGATCTCGCGCGGCGGCCCCATGCGCGCGACGATCGCCGATTCGTCCTGGCCGGCCTGGTATTGCTGCCACGGTTGCGCGCAACCGGCCAGCAGCGCGGCGGCGCAGGCGGCCAGCACCGGCAGGCGCGCAGGAATGCGAATGCGCATCGGATTTCTCCAGAACACGGAAACAAGCCCCGTTTTATCACGGACGGCGCGCGATCGCGCATCGCGCGGAAAAAATCGGTGCGGATCGCGCACCGCCGCGCTTGCGGGCGGCGGGTGCGGGAGCCTATGATCCGCGCTTCTCGGGCAGATTGAAGGGCAGGTGGCCGATGCAGGGGTGGAAGCGATGCGCGCTCGCGTGGAGCGCGGGGTGGATGCTGATGTCGTCCGCATTTGCCGGTGGCGAGCCGGTGCGGATCGCGCTGATCGAAGGGATGTCGGGCCCGTTCGCGAACGCGGGCGCCGCGGTCGAGCGCAACCTGCGCTTCGGCGTCGAGCAGGTCAATGCGGCGGGCGGCGTGAAGCTGCGCGACGGCGCGCACCGGCTCGAACTCGTGGTGCTCGACAGCAAGGGCAGCCCGGAGGAGGCGCTCGTGCAATTGCGCGCGGCCGCCGACCGCCGTATCGGCTTCGTCGCGCAGGGCAACAGCTCGGCCGTCGCGGCCGCGCTCGTTGCGGCGCTCGACAAGCTGAACGCGCGCGATCCGGACCGCCGGATGCTGTTCCTGAATTATTCGGCCGACGATCCGGCGCTGACGGGCGCGCGCTGCAGTTTCTGGCATTTCCGCTTCGACGCGCATGCCGGCATGCGGATGGCCGCGCTCGCGGACGTGATGGCGCGCGATCGCGCGCTGCGCAAGGTCTATCTGTTGAACCAGGACTACAGCTTCGGCCACGACGTCAGCGCCCTCGCGCGGCAGGCGCTGGCCGCGCGACGCCCGGACGTGACGATCGCCGGCGACGAATTTCACCCGATCGGCCGGATCAAGGATTTCTCGCCGTATATCGCGAAGATCCGCGCGAGCGGCGCGGACGCCGTCGTGACCGGCAACTGGGGCAACGACCTCACGTTGCTCGTGAAGGCGGCGCGCGAACAGGGGCTCGATGCGAAGTTCTATACGTTCTACGGCAACAGCCTCGGCGCGCCGGCAGCCTTGGGCGACGCGGGCGTAGGGCATGTCGTGGCCGTTGCGGACTGGCACCCGAACGCGGGCGGCGTCGGCTCCGACGCGTTCTACCGTGCGTTCCGGGCCCGTTTCCCGGCCGCGCAGGACGACTATCCGGTGCGGCGGATGAGCCAGATGATCGAAATGCTGGCCGCCGCGATGACCAGCGCGGGTTCGGCCGACCCGGTCGCAGTTGCGCGTGCGCTCGAGGGCCTGTCGTTCGACGACGGCTTTCACGCGTCGCGGATGCGCGCGCAGGATCACCAACTGATCCAACCCCTTTACGTGATGGAAATGGACAAGGCCGGTACGCCGGGCGTGCGCTTCGACAACGAAGGGTCGGGCTACGGCTTCCGGACGGTGCTCGCGGTGCCGGCGCCGCGTACGGAGATGCCGTCGACGTGCTCGATGACGCGCCCGTGACAGGAGGCGGTAAGAACGGCACCGAGTTGTGCTACAATGCGCGCCGGTTGTAAATCACGGCACGGCCATTCTTCCGTGTCCGCCTGTTCAGTTAGAAAGGAAATCACATGTCTGTTGCAGATATCAAGAAGTCGGAAGTCGTTGCTCAGTTCGCCCGCGGTACCAACGACACGGGGTCGCCCGAAGTCCAGGTCGCACTGCTGACCGCACGTATCGTCGAACTGACGGGTCACTTCAAGACCCATGCGAAGGATCACCACAGCCGCCGCGGCCTGCTGCGCATGGTGAGCCGCCGCCGCAAGCTGCTCGACTACCTCAAGGGCAAGGATGCCGACCGTTACCGCGCACTGATCGAGAAGCTGGGTCTGCGTAAGTAATCGAGGCGATTGCCGCCAGCAAGATGCCTGTGTCAGTCCGCTGATACAGGCATTTTGTTTTTGCGCGGTGCGTAGCGTCACACGCATCGCAGGCTGTCCGGCACGTTCGTGCGGGGCCGCCGCCACGACCGATACCGGGGCGGGATTTGTGTCATTCCAGCGCGTCGCTGCATGAGCGCCGCGCTGGAATGGCATAAAAAACACACCTTGCTCCGGGTGATTCGGTCGGGACGCCGCCGCGCGGGATCGCCGGCGCGGCGAACGAAATGCATGAATACAAAGGAGCAACCATGTCCATGTTCAACAAGGTCGTGAAGGAATTCCAATGGGGCCAGCACAAGGTGCGCCTCGAAACCGGTGAAGTCGCCCGCCAGGCGAGCGGCGCCGTGATCGTCGACGTCGAAGACACCGTCGTGCTGGCAACCGTCGTCGGCGCGAAGTCGGCGAAGCCGGGCCAGGATTTCTTCCCGTTGACCGTCGACTATCTCGAGAAGACCTACTCGGCCGGCAAGATCCCGGGCGGCTTCTTCCGCCGCGAAGGCCGTCCGTCGGAACACGAGACGCTGACGTCGCGCCTGATCGACCGTCCGCTGCGCCCGCTGTTCCCGGAAGGCTTCTACAACGAAGTCCAGGTCGTGATCCACGTGCTGTCCGTGAACCCGGAAATCCCGGCGGACATCCCCGCGCTGATCGGCGCATCGGCTGCGCTCGCCGTGTCGGGCCTGCCGTTCAACGGCCCGGTCGGCGCCGCGCGCGTGGCGTACATCGACAACGCGTACGTGCTGAACCCGACGCGTGAGCAGCTCAAGGCATCGCGCCTCGACCTCGTCGTCGCGGGTACGGAGCGCGCCGTGCTGATGGTCGAATCGGAAGCCGATCAACTGTCGGAAGACGTGATGCTGGGCGCCGTGGTGTTCGGCCACGAGCAGATGCAGGTCGCGATCGACGCGATCCACGACCTGGTCCGCGACGGCGGCAAGCCCGAGTGGGACTGGCAGCCGGCGCCGAAGAACGAGGCGCTGATCGCACGCGTGACCGAGCTGGCGCAGAACGATCTGCTCGCCGCTTACCAGCTCCGCGACAAGCAGGCGCGTTCGGCGAAGCTGAAGGAAGTCTACGCGGCGACGTCGGCGAAGCTCGAGGAAGAGGCGCTGGCGGCCGGTACGGTCGCGGCCGACAAGGCCACGGTCGGCAACGTGCTGTTCGACATCGAAGCGAAGATCGTCCGCTCGCAGATCCTGAACGGCGAGCCGCGCATCGACGGCCGCGACACGCGCACCGTGCGCCCGATCGAGATCCGCACCGGCGTGCTGCCGCGTACCCACGGCTCGGCGCTGTTCACGCGCGGCGAGACGCAGGCGCTGGTCGTCGCGACGCTCGGCACCAAGGGTGACGAGCAGATCATCGACGCGCTCGAAGGCGAATACCGCGAGCGCTTCATGCTTCACTACAACATGCCCCCGTTCGCGACCGGCGAAACGGGCCGCGTCGGCTCGCCGAAGCGCCGCGAAATCGGCCACGGCCGCCTCGCGAAGCGCGCGCTGGTCAAGTGCCTGCCGAGCGCCGACGAATTCGGCTACTCGATCCGCGTCGTGTCGGAAATCACCGAGTCGAACGGTTCGTCGTCGATGGCGTCGGTGTGCGGCGGCTGCCTCGCGCTGATGGACGCCGGCGTGCCGATGAAGGCGCACGTCGCGGGTATCGCGATGGGCCTGATCCTCGAAGGCAACAAGTTCGCGGTGCTGACCGACATCCTCGGCGACGAAGATCACCTCGGCGACATGGACTTCAAGGTGGCCGGCACGGAGCAGGGCGTGACGGCGCTGCAGATGGACATCAAGATCCAGGGCATCACGAAGGAAATCATGCAGGTCGCGCTCGCGCAGGCGAAGGAAGGCCGCATGCACATCCTCGGCAAGATGACCTCGGCGGTGTCGGGTGCGAACACGCAACTGTCGGAATTCGCGCCGCGCATGATCACGATCAAGATCAACCCGGAAAAGATTCGCGACGTGATCGGCAAGGGCGGTTCGGTGATTCGCGCGCTGACGGAAGAAACGGGCACGACCATCGACATCTCGGACGACGGCGTCGTGACGATCGCGAGCACGAGCAGCGACGGCATGGCCGAAGCGAAGAAGCGCATCGAGCAAATCACGGCTGAAATCGAAGTCGGCCAGGTGTACGAAGGCACGGTGCTCAAGCTGCTCGATTTCGGCGCGATCGTGAACCTGCTGCCGGGCAAGGACGGCCTGCTGCACATCTCGGAAATCGTCAACGAGCGCGTGAAGGACATCAACGACTACCTGAAGGAAGGCCAGCAGGTGAAGGTCAAGGTGATCCAGACGGACGAGAAGGGTCGCGTGCGTCTGTCGGCCAAGGCGCTGCTGAATGAAGCAGCGGCGGCAGCGCAGTCGGATACGCCGCCGCAGCAGTAAGCGGACAGGCGGACCAACGGCCGGCAGTGCGAAAGCGTGCCGGCCGTTTTTTCTGTAGCATCGTTGTGCGGCGCAGCAGCGCCGGCCAGGCGCCCGCGCCGTGCGCATGGGCGTGCCATCCGATTCCGATCCTGGAGCGACTCTCACCATGAAAGCCATCGAAATCACCGAATTCGGCGCCCCCGACGTGCTGAAGCTCGCGGAGCGTCCGCGGCCCGAACCGAAGCGCGGCGAGGTGTTGATCAAGGTGGCGGCTTCCGGCGTGAACCGGCCCGACGTGTTCCAGCGCAAGGGCGCCTATGCGCCGCCGCCGGGTGCGTCGGATCTGCCGGGCCTCGAGGTCGCGGGCGAGATCGTCGGCGGCGATTTGTCCGATGCGGCGCTGAATCCGTTCGGCCTGAAGCTCGGCGATCGCGTGTGCGCGCTGCTCGCGGGCGGCGGCTATGCCGAATACGCGGTCGCGCCGCTGCCGCAGTGCCTGCCGGTGCCCGACGGCCTCACCGATATCGAGGCCGCATCGTTGCCCGAAACGTTCTTCACCGTGTGGAGCAACGTGTTCGACCGTGCGCAGCTCGGCGCGGGCGAGGGCGGCGAACAGGAGACGCTGCTCGTGCAGGGCGGCTCGAGCGGCATCGGCGTCACGGCGATCCAGATCGCGCATGCGCTCGGCTTTCGCGTGTTCGCGACGGCAGGCACCGCCGACAAGTGCCGTGCGTGCGAGGCGCTCGGCGCCGAGCGCGCGATCGACTACAAGACGGAAGACTTCGTCGAAGTCGTGAAGTCGCTGACGCACGATCGCGGCGTCGACGTGATCCTCGACATGGTGGCGGGCTCGTACGTGCCGCGCGAGCTGTCCGCGCTCGCGGACGGCGGCCGTCTCGTGCTGATCGCGCTGCTCGGCGGCGCGAAGGCCGAGGTCAACCTGAACGAGATCCTGCGGCGCCGGTTGACGGTGACGGGCTCGACGTTGCGCCCGCGCCCGGTCGAGTTCAAGGCGCGCATCGCCGCGCAGCTGAAGGCGCGCGTGTGGCCGCTGCTGGCCGACGGTCGCATCAAGCCCGTGATCTATCGTGTGCTACCGGCCGGCGAGGCTGCGCAGGCGCATGCGCTGATGGAGAGCGGCGAGCACATCGGCAAGATCGTGCTTGATTGGGGCGCGAACGCATGACGGCCCGCGCGGCGGGCTTGACATACGCGGTTTGACCGGTTCAAGCCGCGCGCAGTAAAATCGCGGGTTTGCTTCGCCAGATCCAACCTGACGGCCGGGTTCCGGCACGTTAATGACAAGATAGTGACGAGACAGACACGATGTCGAAACAACGAACAAAGCGAGTGATCGGCAACTGGAAGATGCATGGCCGGCTGGCCGGCAACCAGGCGCTGCTGAGCGAAGTGGTGCAGGGTGCGGGCGCGGTGGCGGCTGAAACGTCGATCGGCGTGTGCGTGCCGTTCCCGTATCTCGCGCAGGTTCAGGCGCAGCTCGGCGGCGGCCGTGTCGCGTTCGGTGCGCAGGACGTGTCCGCGCACGAGCAAGGCGCGTTCACCGGCGAGGTGGCGGCTGCGATGGTGGCGGAGTTCGGCGCGCAATATGCGATCGTCGGCCATTCGGAGCGTCGCGCGTATCACGGCGAAAGCAGCGAGACGGTCGCGGCGAAGACGCAACGCGCGCTCGCGGCCGGCCTCACGCCTGTCGTGTGTGTCGGCGAGACGCTCGACGAGCGCGAGTCGGGTGCGACCGAGCAGGTCGTCGGTGCGCAGCTCGACGCGGTGCTGGCCGTGCTGACGGCTGACGAAGCCGCCCGCATCGTCGTCGCGTACGAGCCGGTCTGGGCGATCGGCACGGGCAAGAGCGCGACGTCGGCGCAGGCACAGGACGTGCACGCGTTCCTGCGTGCGCGTCTCGCGGCAAAGGGTGCGGAGGGCGTGTCCGTGCTGTACGGCGGCAGCGTGAAGCCGGACAACGCGGAAGAGCTGTTCGCGCAGCCGGACATCGACGGCGGCCTGATCGGCGGCGCGTCGCTGAAGGCGGAAGATTTTCTGGCGATCTGCCGGGCTGCGCGTTGAGCGGTCCGAGATCGAATTGAACCATGACGGCGGCCGGTCGGTCCGGTCGCTTGATCCAATCGGGTGGGTGTGATGCTGTTATTCAAGACGCTGATTATTGTGGTGCAGGTGCTGTCTGCACTCGGTGTGATTGGGCTCGTGCTGCTGCAGCACGGCAAGGGCGCCGACATGGGCGCCGCATTCGGCAGCGGCGCGTCGGGCAGCCTGTTCGGCGCGACGGGCTCGGCGAACTTCCTGTCGCGCACGACGGCCATTCTCGCGGCGATTTTCTTCGTCGCGACGCTCGCGCTGACGTACCTCGGTTCGTACAAGTCGACGCCGTCGGCGGGCGTGCTCGGCACGGCGGTGACCGCGCCGGCATCGGCTCCGGCAGCATCGACGCCGGCCGTCGCGGCGTCTGCCGCCGCCGGTTCGGCCGCAAGCGCACCGGGCCAGGATGTCCCGAAATAAAAAGTTAATTTTTTTGCGGTTGTGCGTTGAACAAATCCGGAACTCGGGTTAGAATTTAATTCTTGAAGCGATTCGCGGGAACAAGCAGCACAACCCGAGTTGCATGCAGTGCCGACGTGGTGAAATTGGTAGACACGCTATCTTGAGGGGGTAGTGGCGAAAGCTGTGCGAGTTCGAGTCTCGCCGTCGGCACCAAAGTTACTCAATGCCAGCCGCTTCTAGTGGCTGGCATTTTTCATTTCTGGGGTGTGCTTGCGGTTGTCTTGCGATCGCCTGCACTCCGAAATGATTCCTTCCGCCGGAAGTGGTATTCTCCGGACGCTCAGAACCAACCGATAGAGGATTGCCTTGAACCTCGCAGCCTATTACCCCGTCTTGTTGTTCCTCCTCGTGGGCACTGGTTTAGGTATAGCGCTGGTCAGCATCGGCAAGCTCCTTGGTCCCAACAAGCCGGACGTCGAGAAGAACGCACCGTACGAGTGCGGCTTCGAAGCCTTTGAAGACGCCCGGATGAAATTCGACGTACGGTATTACCTCGTCGCCATCCTGTTCATCATCTTCGATCTCGAAACCGCATTCCTGTTTCCGTGGGGCGTCGCGCTCCGGGACATCGGCTGGCCGGGTTTCATCGCAATGATGATTTTTCTGCTCGAATTCCTGCTGGGCTTTGCCTATATCTGGAAGAAAGGCGGCCTCGACTGGGAGTGATGGGTTAATCGCCGGTTTGCATGGGCGGCCGCGCTCGGTCGCTCGTCTGGAGTGGAAAGCAAATGAGTATCGAAGGGGTCTTGAAGGAAGGGTTTGTCACCACGACGGCTGACAAGCTGATCAACTGGACGCGTACCGGCTCGCTGTGGCCGATGACGTTCGGGCTCGCGTGTTGCGCCGTCGAGATGATGCATGCGGGCGCGGCCCGTTACGATCTGGACCGGTTCGGCGTCGTGTTCCGTCCGAGTCCGCGTCAGTCGGACGTGATGATCGTCGCCGGCACGCTGTGCAACAAGATGGCGCCCGCGCTGCGCCGCGTGTACGACCAGATGGCCGAGCCGCGCTGGGTGATCTCGATGGGGTCGTGTGCGAACGGCGGTGGTTACTACCACTACTCGTACTCGGTGGTCCGCGGCTGCGACCGGATCGTGCCGGTCGACGTCTACGTGCCGGGCTGTCCGCCCACGGCCGAGGCGCTGGTCTACGGCGTGATCCAGCTTCAGGCGAAGATCCGCCGCACCAATACCATCGCCCGTCAATAAAGCCCCGAGCGTCCCCTCAATATGGCAAGCAAAATCGAGACCCTCAAGGCCAACCTCGAAGCCGCGCTCGGCGCGCGCGTGGTGAGCCTCACCGAAGCGATCGGTGAACTGACGCTCGTCGTGAAGGCGAGCGATTACCTCGAAGTCGCAAAGGCGCTGCGCGACGATCCGAAGCTCCGTTTCGAGCAACTGATCGACCTCTGCGGCGTCGACTACCAGACCTTCGGCGATGGCGCCTACGACGGTCCGCGCTTCGCGGCCGTGTCGCACCTGCTGTCGGTCACGAACAACTGGCGCCTGCGCCTGCGCGTATTCGCGCCGGACGACGATCTGCCGATCGTGGCGTCGCTGGTCGACATCTGGACCTCGGCGAACTGGTACGAGCGAGAAGCGTTCGACCTGTACGGCATCGTGTTCGAAGGCCACCCCGACCTGCGCCGCATCCTCACCGACTACGGCTTCATCGGTCACCCGTTCCGCAAGGACTTCCCGGTGTCGGGCTACGTCGAAATGCGTTACGACCCGGAAGAGAAGCGGGTTGTGTACCAGCCGGTGACGATCGAGCCGCGCGAAATCACGCCGCGCGTGATCCGCGAGGATCGCTATGGCGGTCTGAAACATTAAGGGGGCGTCATGGCAGAAATCAAAAACTACACGCTCAACTTCGGCCCGCAGCACCCGGCAGCGCACGGCGTGCTGCGCCTCGTGCTCGAGCTCGACGGCGAAGTCATCCAGCGTGCCGATCCGCACATCGGCCTGCTGCACCGCGCGACGGAAAAGCTCGCGGAATCCAAGACCTTCATCCAGTCCGTGCCGTACATGGACCGTCTCGACTACGTGTCGATGATGGTCAACGAGCATGGCTACGTGCTCGCGATCGAAAAGCTGCTCGGCATCGACGTGCCGGAGCGCGCGCAGTACATCCGCGTGCTGTTCGACGAAATCACGCGCGTGCTGAACCACCTGATGTGGATCGGCGCGCACGCGCTCGACGTCGGCGCGATGGCCGTGTTCCTGTACGCGTTCCGCGAACGCGAAGACCTGATGGACGTGTACGAAGCGGTGTCCGGCGCCCGGATGCACGCGGCCTACTATCGTCCGGGCGGCGTCTATCGCGATCTGCCTGACGCAATGCCGCAATACAAGGCGTCGAAGATTCGCAACGAGAAGGCGCTCGCGAAGATGAACGAAGCGCGCAGCGGCTCGGTGCTCGACTTCATCGACGATTTCTTCACGCGCTTCCCGAAGTGCGTCGACGAATACGAAACGCTGCTGACCGACAACCGGATCTGGAAACAGCGTCTGGTCGGGATCGGCGTCGTGAGCCCGGAGCGTGCGTTGCAGATGGGCCTGACCGGCCCGATGCTGCGCGGCTCGGGTATCGCATGGGATCTGCGCAAGAAGCAACCGTACGAAGTGTACGATCGCATCGATTTCGACGTGCCGGTCGGTGTGAACGGCGATTGCTACGACCGCTATCTGGTGCGCGTCGAGGAAATGCGCCAGTCGGTCCGTATCGCGAAACAGTGTATTGAGTGGCTCCGCAAGAATCCGGGCCCGGTGATGACGGACAATCACAAGGTTGCCCCGCCGTCGCGCGTCGGCATGAAGACCAACATGGAAGACTTGATTCACCACTTCAAGCTCTTCACCGAAGGTTTCCATGTGCCGGAAGGCGAAGCGTACGCGGCGGTCGAGCATCCGAAGGGTGAGTTCGGCATCTACCTCGTGTCCGACGGCGCCAACAAGCCGTATCGCCTCAAGATTCGCGCGCCGGGTTTCGCGCACCTGGCGTCGCTCGACGAAATGGCGCGCGGTCACATGATCGCCGACGCCGTCACGATCATCGGTACGCAGGACATCGTGTTCGGCGAAATCGATCGCTAATGGTTGCGCCGCCCGCGAGCGCGGGCGGCGAGCAGTCAGTCACATGCGAAGTCACATGCGGTATGCGCCGAACCGGCGCGGCTTCGCAAGCTGTCAACAGAGTGAGCGCCAGGTCTGCCGTCCATGCACCCCGATGTGCGGCAGGTTGTTCGTTCGGTAGGAATTGAAAGAGTCGTGTCTGAAAATGATCTCAGCTGAAGGCCTGAAGGAAATCGATCGCGCGTTGACGAAGTATCCCGCCGATCAGAAACAGTCCGCCGTGATGTCGGCGTTGGCCGTTGCTCAGGAAGAGCATGGCTGGCTGTCGCCCGAACTGATGCAGTTCGTCGCGGACTATCTCGGCATGCCGGCCGTTGCCGTGCAGGAAGTCGCGACGTTCTACACGATGTACGAGCTCAAGCCGGTCGGCAAGCACAAGATCACGCTCTGCACGAACCTGCCGTGCCAGCTCGGCCCGCACGGCGGCGCGGAAGCGGCTGCCGATTACCTGAAACAGAAGCTGGGCATCGACTTCGGCGAGACCACGCCCGACGGCAAGTTCACGCTGAAGGAAGGCGAATGCATGGGCTCGTGCGGCGATGCGCCGGTGCTGCTGGTGAACAATCACAGAATGTGCAGCTTCATGAGCCGCGAGAAGATCGACCAGCTGCTTGAGGAGCTCTCGAAATGACGTCCCTCCACGACCGTCACATCAAACCGCTGATCCTCGCTGGTCTGAACGGCGAGAACTGGCATCTCGAAGACTACGTTGCGCGCGGTGGCTACAAGCAGCTGCGCCGCATTCTCGAAGAAAAGATCCCGCCCGAGCAGGTGATCGCCGACGTGAAGGCGTCGGGCCTGCGCGGCCGCGGCGGTGCGGGCTTCCCGACCGGCCTGAAGTGGAGCTTCATGCCGCGCCAGTTCCCGGGGCAGAAGTACCTCGTCTGCAACTCGGACGAAGGCGAGCCTGGCACGTTCAAGGATCGCGACATCCTGCGCTGGAACCCGCACGCGCTGATCGAAGGCATGGCCATCGGCGCGTACGCGATGGGCATCACCGTCGGCTACAACTATATCCACGGCGAAATCTTCGAAGTGTATCGACGCTTCGAAGCCGCGCTCGATGAAGCGCGCGCGGCCGGGTTCCTCGGCGACAACATCATGGGCTCGGAATTCTCGTTCCAGCTGCACGCGCACCACGGTTACGGCGCGTACATCTGCGGCGAAGAGACGGCGCTGCTCGAGTCGCTCGAAGGCAAGAAGGGCCAGCCGCGCTTCAAGCCGCCGTTCCCGGCGAGCTTCGGCGTGTACGGCAAGCCGACCACGATCAACAACACCGAGACGTTCGCGGCGGTGCCGTTCCTGCTGTCCATCGGGCCGCAGAATTATCTCGAGATCGGCAAGCCGAACAACGGCGGCACGAAGATTTTCTCGGTGTCGGGCGACGTCGAGCGTCCGGGCAACTACGAGGTGCCGCTCGGCACGCCGTTCGCGACGCTGATGGAGCTCGCCGGCGGGATGCGCGGCGGCAAGAAGATCAAGGCCGTGATTCCGGGCGGGTCGTCGGCGCCGGTGATCCCGGGCGACATCATGATGCAGACGGATCTCGACTACGATTCGATCGCGAAGGCGGGCTCGATGCTCGGCTCCGGCGCGGTGATCGTGATGGACGAGACGCGCTGCATGGTGCGCTCGCTGCTGCGCCTGTCGTACTTCTACTACGAGGAATCGTGCGGCCAGTGCACGCCGTGCCGTGAAGGCACCGGCTGGCTGTATCGCGTCGTGAACCGCATCGAGCACGGCGAAGGGCGCCAGGAAGATCTGGACCTGCTGAATTCGGTGGCCGAGAACATCATGGGCCGCACGATCTGTGCGCTCGGCGATGCGGCGGCGATGCCGGTACGCGGGATGCTCAAGCACTACTGGGACGAATTCGCGTACCACGTCGAGCACAAGCACTGCATGGTCGGCGGCCACGCGCACGCGGCGGCAGCCTGAAGCGCACCCGGTTGCGGAATTTGAGCGCACGGTCGGGCCAAGGCGCGAACGGGCGGAAATAGGTTAAGGACCATTCACCATCATGGTTGAACTTGAAATAGACGGCAAGAAGGTCGAGGTGCCCGAAGGCAGCATGGTGATCCAGGCTGCGCACAAGGCGGATACGTACATTCCTCACTTCTGCTATCACAAGAAACTGTCGGTAGCGGCCAACTGCCGGATGTGCCTCGTCGAAGTCGAGAAGATGCCGAAGGCCGTGCCTGCCTGCGCGACCCCCGTGTCGGCCGGCATGATCGTCCGTACGCAGTCCGACAAGGCTGTGAAGGCGCAGCAGTCGGTGATGGAATTTCTCCTCATCAATCACCCGCTCGATTGCCCGATTTGCGATCAGGGCGGCGAATGTCAGCTGCAGGATCTGGCGGTCGGCTACGGCAAGTCGTCGTCGCGCTACTCGGAAGAAAAGCGCGTGGTGTTCCACAAGAACGTGGGCCCGCTGATCTCGATGGAAGAAATGTCGCGCTGCATCCACTGCACGCGCTGCGTCCGCTTCGGCCAGGAAATCGCCGGCGTGATGGAGTTCGGCATGCTGGGCCGCGGCGAGCATTCGGAAATCACGACGTTCGTCGGCAAGACGGTCGACTCCGAAATGTCGGGCAACATGATCGATCTGTGCCCGGTCGGCGCGCTGACCAGCAAGCCGTTCCGCTACAGCGCCCGTACGTGGGAACTGTCGCGCCGCAAGTCGGTGAGCCCGCACGATTCCGTCGGCGCGAACCTCGTCGTGCAGGTGAAGAACAACCGCGTGATGCGCGTGCTGCCGTTCGAGAACGAAGCCATCAACGAATGCTGGATCTCGGACAAGGACCGCTTCTCGTATGAAGGCCTCAACAGCGAAGAGCGTCTGACGAAGCCGATGCTGAAGCAGGGCGGCCAGTGGATCGAAACCGACTGGCAGACCGCGCTCGAATATGTCGCGAAGGGCCTGAAGGGCATCGCCGCGGATCACGGCGCGAACGCACTGGCGATGCTCGCGAGCGCGCACAGCACCGCGGAAGAACTGTTCCTCGTGAAGCAGCTCGCCAACGAACTGAAGACGCCGAACGTCGACTTCCGTCTGCGTCAGCAGGATTTTTCGGCGCCGGTCCAGGGCGCGCCGTGGCTCGGCATGCCGATCGCCGACCTGTCGAACGTGGACGCCGCGTTCGTCGTCGGTTCGTTCCTGCGCCGCGACCACCCGCTGTTCGCGTCGCGCCTGCGTCAGGCTGCGAAGAACGGCGCGAAGCTGCACTTCCTGCACGCGACCGGTGACGATTCGCTGATCCCGACCGCGCAACGCATCGTCGCCGCGCCGTCCGCCTGGCTCGACGAGCTGGCCGGCATCGCCGCGGCCGTCGCGCAATTGCGCGGCGTCGCGCTGCCCGACGCGCTCGCAGGCGTCGCCGCATCGCCGGCCGCGCAAGCCGTCGCGCAGTCGCTCGCGAACGGCGAACGCCGCGCGGTGCTGCTCGGCAACGTCGCGGTCCGTCATCCGCAATTCGCGAAGCTGCACGCCGTCGCCCAGTGGATCGCCGACAACACCGGCGCCACGTTCGGCTTCCTGACGGAAGCGGCGAACACGGTCGGCGCGCACGTCGTCGGCGCACTGCCGGGCGAAGGCGGCCTGAACGCACGCGAAGCGTTCGCGCAGCCGCGCAAGGGCTACGTGCTGCTGAACGTCGAACCGGAATTCGACACCGCCGATCCGGCACAGGCACTGGCCGCGCTGAACCAGGCGGAGATGGTCGTCGTGATGTCGCCGTTCAAGCACGGCCTCGACTACGCCGACGTGCTGCTGCCGGTCGCGCCGTTCACGGAAACGGCCGGTACGTTCATCAACGCGGAAGGTACCGTGCAGAGCTTCAACGGCGTCGTGCGCCCGCTCGGCGACACGCGTCCGGGCTGGAAGGTGCTGCGCGTGCTCGGCAGCCTGCTCGGCCTGCCGAACTTCGAATACGAGACCGCGGAAGAAGTGCGTGTCGCCGCGCTCGGCGACGCCGGCGTCGCGGGCCGTCTGTCGAACCGCACGTCGGTCGCGCCGGCTCGTGCCGCGGCGAATGCCGCGAACGGCGGGTTCGAGCGCCTGGCCGACGTGCCGATCTATCACGCCGACGCGCTCGTGCGCCGCGCAGGTGCGCTGCACCTGACGGCCGCCGCGAAGGCGGCGAATGCCGCAGCCCTGCCGGCCGCGCTGTTCGACAAGCTGGGCTTGAAGGAAGGCGACGCCGTGCGCGTGCGCCAGGGCGAGCGTGCGGTGCAGTTGCCGGCCGTGCGCGACGCGAATCTTGCGGAGACGGTCGTTCGCGTGTCGGCGGCGACGCCTGCCGGCGCAGCGCTCGGCAGCCTGTCCGGTGAACTGGTGGTGGAGAAGGCGTAAATGAGCTTGTTCGATACGATCAACGCGGGCGGGGCCGAGCTTCTCGGCTTCGCGTGGCCGACGGTGTGGGCAGTCGTGCGCATCCTCGTCGTCTCCGTCGTCATCCTGCTGTGCGTCGCGTACCTGATTCTGTGGGAGCGCAAGCTGATCGGCTGGATGCACGTGCGTCTCGGCCCGAACCGCGTCGGCCCCGGCGGCCTGCTGCAGCCGATCGCCGACGTGCTGAAGCTGCTGCTGAAGGAAGTCATTCAGCCGAGCGCCGCCAGCCGCTGGCTGTACCTGATCGCGCCGGTGATGACCGTCGTGCCGGCGTTCGCCGTATGGGCCGTGATTCCGTTCCAGGCCGAAGCCGTTCTCGCGAACGTGAACGCGGGCCTGCTGTACGCGATGGCGATCTCGTCGATCGGCGTGTACGCGGTGATTCTCGCCGGCTGGGCGTCGAACTCGAAGTACGCGTTCCTCGGCGCGATGCGTGCCGCGGCACAGATGGTGTCGTACGAAATCTCGATGGGCTTCGCGCTGGTGCTCGTGCTGATGACCGCCGGCAGCCTGAACCTGTCGGAAATCGTCGGTTCGCAACAGCACGGCTTCTTCGCCGGCCACGGCGTGAACTTCCTGTCGTGGAACTGGCTGCCGCTCCTGCCGGCGTTCGTCGTCTACTTCATCTCGGGTATCGCCGAAACGAACCGTCACCCGTTCGACGTGGTGGAAGGGGAGTCGGAGATCGTCGCGGGTCACATGATCGATTACTCGGGCATGGCGTTCGCGCTGTTCTTCCTCGCCGAGTACATCAACATGATCGTGATCTCGGCGCTGGCGGCGACGCTGTTCCTCGGCGGCTGGGACGCACCGTTCGAATTCCTGTCGTTCATTCCGGGCATCTTCTGGCTGGTGCTGAAGGTCTTTGCGCTGCTGTCGGTGTTCATCTGGGTGCGCGCGACGTTCCCGCGCTTCCGTTACGACCAGATCATGCGTCTGGGCTGGAAGGTGTTCCTGCCCGTCACGGTGGTCTGGGTGGTCGTGGTCGGCTTCTGGATGATGTCGCCGCTGAACATCTGGGTGAAGTAAAGATCGGACGAAATCATGACGGCTATCCAACACTTCTTTAAGACTTTCTTCCTGACCGAACTGCTGAAGGGGCTCGCGCTGACCGGTCGTTACACGTTCAAGCGCAAGTTCACCGTGCAGTTCCCGGAAGAGAAGACCCCGATTTCGCCGCGTTTTCGCGGGCTGCACGCACTGCGCCGCTACGAGAACGGCGAAGAGCGCTGCATCGCGTGCAAGCTGTGCGAGGCCGTGTGCCCCGCGCTGGCGATCACGATCGAATCGGAAACGCGCGCGGACAACACGCGCCGCACGACGCGCTACGACATCGACCTGACGAAGTGCATCTTCTGCGGTTTCTGCGAAGAGAGCTGCCCGGTCGATTCGATCGTCGAGACGCAGATTCTCGAGTACCACGGCGAAAAGCGCGGCGACCTGTATTTCACGAAGGAAATGCTGCTCGCGGTGGGCGATCGCTACGAGAAGGACATCGCCGCGGCGAAGGCTGCCGACGCGCCGTATCGTTGATTGTGTTTGCAGTGCCGGCCCGGCATGAACGGGCCGAGCCGCCGCGACGGGTGCGGGCGTCCCGCAAGCCGCGCCTGACTATGGCCTAACGATGAACCGGTAATCATGGAATTCACGACCGTACTGTTCTACATCTTCGCGCTGCTCCTGGTGGTATCAGGGCTGAAGGTGATCACTTCGCGCAACCCGGTGGCGTCTGCGCTTTTCCTTGTGCTGGCGTTCTTCAACGCCGCCGCGATCTGGATGCTGCTGGAGGCGGAATTCCTCGCGATCCTGCTGGTTCTGGTCTACGTGGGCGCGGTGATGGTGCTGTTCCTGTTCGTCGTGATGATGCTGGACATCAACATCGACTACCTGCGCCGCGACTTCAAGCGCTTCGTGCCGATGGCAACCGTGGTCGGCGCGATCATCGTGATCGAAACCGCGCTGATCCTGTGGCGCGGTTACGGCGACACGCACACCGTGCATGCGATGGCGACGGGCGAGATGGCCAACTGGTCGAATACGCGCCTGATCGGCAAGGTGATCTACACCGACTACATCTTCGCGTTCGAAATCGCCGGCCTCGTGCTGCTGGTCGCGATCATCGCCGCGATCGGGCTGACCGAGCGCAAGGGCAAGGACAGCAAGCGCCAGCGCGTGTCGGATCAGGTCAAGGTGCGCCGCGACGACCGTGTGCGCCTCGTGAAGATGGAAGCGGACAAGCCGCAGCCGGAAACGGCGCAAAGCGAAGCCGGTTCGGGCACCAACGGCTAAGCGGAGGAAAAGAAAACCATGCTGACTCTTGCTCACTACCTTGTGCTCGGCGCGATCCTGTTCGCGATCGCGATCGTCGGGATCTTCCTGAACCGCCGCAACGTCATCATCATCCTGATGTCGATCGAACTGATGCTGCTGGCGGTGAACACCAACTTCGTCGCGTTCTCGCATTACCTCGGCGACGTGCACGGCCAGATCTTCGTGTTCTTCGTGCTGACCGTCGCCGCAGCGGAAGCCGCGATCGGTCTCGCGATTCTGGTGACCCTGTTCCGTAAGCTCGACACGATCAATGTCGAGGATCTCGATCAGCTCAAAGGTTAATTTCAGGCAACGCTGTTATGTCAACGACACTCAATGAAAACCTGCTGCTGGCGATTCCGCTCGCTCCGCTGGCCGGCTCGCTGATCGCGGGGCTGTTCGGGAACGCAGTCGGGCGCAAGGGCGCACATCGGATCACGATCCTCGGCGTATTGATCGCGTTCCTCCTGTCGGCGAAAGTCTTCTTCGACGTGATGGGCGGCGCAAGCTTCAACGCGACCGTCTACGAATGGATGAACGTCGGCTCGCTGAAGCTCGAAGTCGGCTTCCTCGTCGATTCGCTGACCGCGATGATGATGGTCGTCGTGACCTTCGTCTCGCTGATGGTGCACGTGTACACGATCGGCTACATGGCGGAAGAAGACGGCTACCAGCGCTTCTTCTCGTACATCTCGCTGTTCACGTTTTCGATGCTGATGCTCGTGATGAGCAACAACTTCCTGCAGCTGTTCTTCGGCTGGGAAGCGGTGGGTCTGGTGTCGTACCTGCTGATCGGCTTCTACTTCACGCGTGAGAGCGCGATCTACGCGAACATGAAGGCGTTCCTCGTGAACCGCGTGGGCGACTTCGGCTTCCTGCTCGGCATCGGCCTGCTGCTCGCGTTCGCCGGCTCGATGAACTATGGCGAAGTGTTCGCGAAGCGCGCGGAGCTCGCGAGCCTGCACTTCCCGGGCACCGACTGGGGCCTGCTGACCGTTGCCTGTATCTGCCTGTTCATCGGCGCGATGGGCAAGTCGGCGCAATTCCCGCTGCACGTGTGGCTGCCGGACTCGATGGAAGGCCCGACCCCGATCTCGGCGCTGATTCACGCGGCGACGATGGTGACGGCCGGCATCTTCATGGTGTCGCGCATGTCGCCGCTGTTCGAACTGTCGGACACCGCGCTGTCGTTCATCACGGTGATCGGCGCGATCACGGCGCTCTTCATGGGCTTCCTCGGCATCGTCCAGAACGACATCAAGCGCGTGGTCGCGTACTCGACGCTGTCGCAGCTCGGCTACATGACCGTCGCGCTCGGCGTGTCCGCTTACCCGGTCGCCGTGTTCCACCTGATGACGCACGCGTTCTTCAAGGCGCTGCTGTTCCTCGGCGCCGGCTCGGTCATCATGGGCATGCACCACGACCAGGACATGCGCAACATGGGCGGCCTGCGCAAGTACATGCCGATCACGTGGATCACGTCGCTCATCGGGTCGCTCGCGCTGATCGGTACGCCGTTCTTCTCGGGCTTCTACTCGAAGGACTCGATCATCGATGCGGTGAAGCTGTCGCACCTGCCCGGTTCGGGCTTCGCGTACTTCGCGGTCGTCGCGAGCGTGTTCGTCACGGCGCTGTACTCGTTCCGCATGTACTTCCTGGTGTTCCACGGCGAAGAGCGCTTCCGCAATCCGAAGCATCCGGAATCGCCGATGGGCATGGCGGCCGCGCACGGCCACGACGATCACGGCCATGGCCACGGTCATGACGACCACGCGCACGAGCCGCACGAGACCCCGTGGGTCGTGTGGGTGCCGCTGGTCCTGCTGGCGATCCCGTCGGTGATCATCGGCGCGATCGCGATCAGCCCGATGCTGTTCGGCGACTTCTTCCAGCACGGCGTCGCATTCGACAAGGTGATCTTCATCGGCGAAAACCATCCGGCGCTGGCCGAGATGGCCGAAGAGTTCCACGGCTGGGTCGGCATGGGCCTGCACTCGGTGTCGGGCCTGCCGGTGTGGCTGGCGCTCGCCGGTGTCGTCGTCGCGTGGTTCCTGTATCTGAAGCGTCCGGAGCTGCCGGCGTCGATCCGCCGTGCATTCGGCCCGATCTACACGCTGCTGGACAACAAGTACTACATGGACAAGATCAACGAAGTGGTGTTCGCCCGCGGTTCGGTGGCGATCGGCCGCGGCCTGTGGAAGGAGGGTGACGTCGTGGTGATCGACGGCCTCGTCAACGGCAGCGCCCGGTTCATCGGCTGGTTTGCCGGCGTGATCCGCTTCCTCCAATCCGGTTACATCTATCACTACGCGTTCGCCATGATCATCGGCATGCTGGGGCTCCTGACCCTGTTTGTAACGCTCGGCGGCAAATAAGGCGGGGGGACAACACTAATGCACGCTTTTCCGATTCTCAGTACCGCGATCTGGCTGCCGATCGTTTTCGGCCTCCTCGTGCTTGCGGTGGGTAACGACAAAAATCCGGGGACGGCCCGCTGGGTCGCGCTGATCGGTGCGCTGCTCGGCCTCGCGGTCACGATCCCGCTGATCACCGGCTTCGACTCGAGCACGGCTGCGCTGCAGTTCGTCGAGAAGTCGACCTGGATCGAACGCTTCGATATCGCGTATCACCTCGGCGTCGACGGCATTTCGATGTGGTTCGTCGTGCTGACCGCGCTGATCACGGTGATCGTCGTGATCGCCGCATGGGAAGTGATCACCGAGAACGTCGCGCAGTACCTCGCGGCGTTCCTGATCCTGTCCGGGATCATGATCGGCGTGTTCTCGGCGGCCGACGGCCTGCTGTTCTACGTGTTCTTCGAGGCGACCCTGATCCCGATGTACATCATCATCGGCGTGTGGGGCGGCCCGAATCGCGTGTATGCGGCGTTCAAGTTCTTCCTGTACACGCTGGCCGGTTCGCTGCTGATGCTGGTCGCGCTGATTTACCTGTACACGGAAACGCACTCGTTCGACCTCGCGACGTGGCAGAACGCGAAGATCGCGATGACGCCGCAGATCCTGCTGTTCATTGCGTTCTTCCTCGCGTTCGCGGTGAAGGTGCCGATGTGGCCGGTGCACACGTGGTTGCCGGACGCGCACGTGGAAGCGCCGACGGGCGGCTCGGTCGTGCTGGCGGCGATCATGCTGAAGCTCGGCGCATACGGTTTCCTGCGTTTCTCGCTGCCGATCACGCCTGACGCGAGCCATTTCCTGGCGCCCGTCGTGATCACGCTGTCGCTGATCGCGGTGATCTACATCGGCCTCGTCGCGATGGTGCAGGCCGACATGAAGAAGCTGGTCGCGTATTCGTCGATCGCGCACATGGGCTTCGTCACGCTGGGCTTTTTCATCTTCAACCAGCTCGGCGTCGAAGGCGCGATCATCCAGATGATCTCGCACGGCTTCGTGTCGGGCGCGATGTTCCTCTGCATCGGCGTGCTGTACGACCGCGTGCACTCGCGCCAGATCGCCGATTACGGCGGCGTCGTCAACGTGATGCCGAAGTTCGCGGCATTCGCGATGCTGTTCTCGATGGCCAACTGCGGCCTGCCGGGTACGTCGGGTTTCGTCGGCGAGTTCATGGTGATTCTCGCGGCCGTCCAGTACAACTTCTGGATCGCATTCGGTGCGGCATTCACGCTGATCCTCGGTGCAGCCTACACGCTGTGGATGTACAAGCGCGTGTATTTCGGCGCGGTGGCGAACGATCACGTCGCCAAGCTGAAGGACATCGGCCGTCGCGAATTCCTGATGCTGGCCGTGCTCGCCGCGTTCACGCTGCTGATGGGCCTGTATCCGAAGCCTTTCACCGACGTGATGCACGTTTCCGTGGAAAACCTCCTCTCCCACGTCGCGCAGTCGAAGCTGCCGCTGGCCCAGTAATCGCGAGCGGAGGAACTCAAGATCATGCAAAACGCCTCTATGAATGTCCTGTTGCCTGACGCGCTGGTGCTGGCCGCCATCGTCGTCGCATGGCTGAACGACACCTTCACCGGTGCTTCCGGCCGCCGCCTGACCTATCTGATCGCGGTCGTCTCGTCGGTCGTCGCCGGCGTGTGGTTCGCGGTCCAGGCGCTCGACCCGCAGCAGTACTACTTCTTCTCGAAGATGGTCGTCGTCGACTCGTTCGCGAGCATGATGAAGGCTGTCGTGTCGTTCGGGTTCGCGGTCTCGCTCGTCTATTCGCGCAAGTACCTCGAAGACCGCGACATGTTCCGCGGCGACGTGTTCCTGCTCGGCATGTTCTCGCTGCTCGGTCAGCTGGTCATGGTGTCGGGCAACAACTTCCTGACGCTGTATCTCGGCCTCGAACTGATGTCGCTGTCGCTGTATGCGGTGATCGCGCTGCGTCGCGATGCAGCGCAGTCGAGCGAAGCCGCGATGAAGTACTACGTGCTGGGCGCGCTCGCGTCGGGCTTCGTGCTGTACGGCATCTCGATGCTCTACGGCGCGACCGGCTCGCTCGAACTCGGCGAAGTGTACAAGGCGGTCGGCGGCAACACCGACGCGGCCGTGCTGATGTTCGGCGTGATCTTCATCGTCGCCGGTATCGCGTTCAAGCTCGGCGCCGTGCCGTTCCACATGTGGGTGCCGGACGTCTACCAGGGCGCACCGACCGCGATGACGCTGTTCGTCGGCGGCGGCCCGAAGGTTGCCGCGTTCGCGTGGGGCCTGCGCTTCCTGGTGATGGGCCTGCTGCCGCTCGCGCAGAACTGGCAGACCGCGCTCGTGATCCTTGCCGCGCTGTCGCTGATCGTCGGCAACATCACCGGTATCGTCCAGCGCAACATCAAGCGGATGCTCGCGTACTCGGCGATCTCGAACATGGGCTTCGTGCTGCTCGGCCTGCTCGCGGGCATCGTGAAGGGCGACGCGGCGGCGCCGGCGAACGCGTACAGCTCGGCGATGTTCTACGCGATCGTCTACCTGATCACGACGCTCGGCTCGTTCGGTGTGGTGATGCTGCTCGCTCGCCGCGATTTCGAAGCCGAAACGATCGACGACTTCAAGGGCCTCAACAAGCGCAGCCCGGTGTTCGCGTTCGTGATGATGGTCATGATGTTCTCGCTGGCCGGCATCCCGCCGACCGTCGGCTTCTACGCGAAGCTCGCCGTGCTCGAGGCGACCGTCAACGCGGGCCTCACGTGGCTGGCCGTGCTGGCCGTGATCACGTCGCTGTTCGGCGCGTTCTACTACCTGCGCATCGTCAAGGTGATTTACTTCGATGCGCCGCAGGATTCGACGCCGATCTCGGGCGATTTCTGCAAGCGCACGATCCTCGTGCTGAACGGCGTGGCGGTCGTCGTGCTCGGCCTGATCCCGAGCCCGCTGCTGACCGCCTGCCTGCAGGCAATCCGTCACACGCTGCCGCTGTAATGTCGGCAGCCGGCTGGTTCATCGTGCTGTTGGCGCTCGTCTGCGCCAACCTGCCGTTCCTGAACCAACGCCTCTTCGCCGTCGTGCCGTTCGGCGCGACGAAGAAGAATGCGTGGGTGCGGATCGGCGAGTTGATCGTGCTGTACTTCGTCGTCGGCGCGCTCGGCTTCTGGCTCGAGTCGCGTGCCGGCAACCGCTTCGAACAGGGCTGGCAGTTTTACGCGATCACGTTCAGTCTTTTCGTCGTGTTCGCGTTTCCCGGCTTCACGTTCCAGTATCTCGTCAAACGACGCTGACGGCTTCGGCCGTCCGTCGTGCTCATTCAGGAGCCGCCGATGGCCGAACTACCCAATCACGACGCCGCACTGACCGAAACCTGCCTCGAGAGCGAGGCGATCTTCGACGGCGCGTTCCTCAAGCTCAAGCGCGACACCGTCCGTCTGCCGGACGGCAAGAAGGCCACGCGCGAATACGTGCAGCACCCGGGTGCGGTGATGGTGATCCCGCTGTTCGACGACGGCCGCGTGCTGATGGAAAGCCAGTTCCGCTATCCGATCGGCAAGGTGATGGCGGAATTCCCGGCCGGCAAGCTCGACCCGAACGAAGGCGCGCTCGCGTGCGCGATGCGCGAGCTGCGCGAGGAAACGGGCTACACGGCGCGCGAATACGTGTTCCTGGCCCGCATTCATCCGATCATTTCCTATTCGACCGAATTCATTGACCTGTATCTCGCGCGCGGGCTGACGGCCGGCGAACGCAAGCTCGACGACGGCGAATTCCTCGAAACCTTCACGGCGACGCCGGCCGACCTGCAGGAATGGGTGCGCACGGGCCAGATCACCGACGTGAAGACGATCATCGGCGCGATGTGGCTCGACAAGGTGCTGTCCGGCACGTGGCCGCTCGGGCCGGTCGTCACGCCCTGAGCACGGGCGTCGGCGGCGGCCGGGGCGCCGCGTTACAATTCCGTGACGCGGCGCGCTCGTGCCGCGCGATCCGGATTTAGCACGATCGTTCACAAAACCGCTTTTTGCGCTACACTCGTCACACGCCCTGATTCAGCATGAAGGTCCTCGATTTACAGTGTCCGCACGGTCATCGGTTCGAAGGCTGGTTCGCTTCCGCCGATGAATTCGAAGCGCAGTTGTCCCGCAAGCTGGTCGAATGCCCGGTGTGCGGAACGACGGAGATCAACCGGATGCCGTCGGCGCCGCGCCTGAACCTGTCGGGCGCGACGCAGGCGCAGCCGGCCGATCCGCGTGCGCTGCAGGCGCAGGTGATGCGCGCGCTGCGTGAGGTGCTGGAGAAGACCGAGAACGTGGGCGAGCGCTTCGCCGAGGAAGCGCGGCGCATCCATTACAACGAGGCGCCGGCACGCAGCATTCGCGGCGTCACGACGCCTGAGGATGCGCAGTCCTTGGTCGAAGAAGGCATCGACGTGATGCCGTTGCCGATTCCAGCCGCGCTGAAAGAACCGCTGCAATAACGTACGCAGTGTGTCCTTGCCGGGCCGGACGGTCGCGGCGAGCCTTGCATGGGATCAGAGTAAGCGCTGAAGCGCCGATGCTGATCGACCGCGAAGCATGGGACCGGAGTAAGTGCTGAAGCACTCACTCCGGTCGACAGGAGACACTGCGCATGGATCTGGATTATTCCCCCGCCGACGACGCGTTCCGCGCCGACGTCCGCGCCTGGCTCGAGGCCAACCTGCCTCACGCGCTGCGCGCCAAGGTACTCGATCACAAACGACTCGACCGCGAAGACTTCGCGAGCTGGCACCGGATTCTCGGCCAGCGCGGGTGGTCCGCGCCCGCCTGGCCGGTCGAATATGGCGGCCCGGGCTGGAACGCGACGCAGCGACACATCTGGGACGAGGAGTGCGCGCGGATCGGTGCGCCGACCGTGTTGCCGTTCGGGGTGTCGATGGTCGCGCCGGTCCTGATGAAATACGGCAGCGAAGCGCAGAAGCGCCGCTATCTGCCACGTATTCTCGACGGCTCGGACTGGTGGTGCCAGGGGTATTCGGAGCCGGGTTCCGGGTCCGACCTCGCGTCGCTGCGCACGCGCGCCGAGCGCCACGGCGATCACTACGTCGTCAACGGCCAGAAGACCTGGACCACGCTCGGCCAGTACGCCGACATGATGTTCTGCCTCGTACGCACCGATCCGGCTGCGAAGAAGCAGGAGGGCATCTCGTTCCTGCTGATCGACATGAAGACGCCCGGCATCACGGTGCGCCCGATCGTGATGCTCGACGAGGATCACGAGGTCAACGAGGTGTTCTTCGAGGACGTGAAGGTGCCGGTCGAGAACCTCGTCGGCGACGAGAACCGCGGCTGGACCTACGCGAAATATCTGCTCGGCCACGAGCGCACCGGCATCGCGCGCGTCGGCGCGTCGAAGCGGGAGCTCGCGTTCCTGAAGCGCGTCGCATCGAATCAGCGCAAGAACGGCAAGCCGTTGCTCGCCGATCCCGTGTTCGCCGCGAAGGTCGCGGCGCTCGAAGTCGAGTTGATGGCGCTGGAAGTGACGGTGCTGCGCGTCGTCAGCCGCGAGACGAGCGGCAAGGGGCCCGGCCCCGAGGCGTCGATGCTGAAGATCAAGGGCACCGAGGTGCAGCAGGCGCTCACCGAGCTGATGGTCGAAGCGATCGGCCCGCTGGCCGCCCCGTTCGACGTGCCGTTCCTTGACGGCGAGCGCGAACACAGCATCGCGGGCGACGACGATGCGGCGCCGCTCGCCGCGTACTACTTCAATTACCGGAAGACGTCGATCTACGGCGGTTCGAACGAGATCCAGAAGAACATCATCGCGCAGATGATTCTGGGGCTGTGATCAGGGAACGGAGACAACCATGGATTTCAGCTTTACCGATGAGCAGCAGCAGTTCGCCGACGCGCTGCGCCGGTATCTCGGCGAGCAATACGGCTTCGAAGCGCGCCAGGCGATCGTGCGCAGCGATGCCGGTGTGTCGGATGCGCAGTGGAGCGCATTCACCGAGCTGGGATTGACCGCGTTGCCCGTGCCGGAGGCACAGGGCGGCTTCGGCGGCGGCCCGGTCGACATGCTGGTCGTGATGCAGGAGCTCGGCCGCGCGCTCGTGATCGAGCCGTACTGGGCGACGGCGGTCGGCGTCGAAGCACTGCGGATCGCCGGCTCGGGCGCAGGCGCCGACGCCGCGCTGCTGGAGGCGGTCGCGCAGGGGCAAAAGCGCGTGGCGGTCGCGTTCCACGAACCGCGGGCGCGCTATGACCTGTACGAACTCGACACGCGCGCGCGCGAGCAGGGCGGCACGTACCGGCTGACCGGTACCAAGTCGGTGGTTCAGCACGGCGCCCAGGCGCATGCGTGGATCGTGCCGGCGCGGGTCGACGGCGGCGGCATCGGCCTCTTCGTCGTCGAACGCGATGAGGCCAACGCGAAGGTGGTCGACTACCGGACCATCGACGGCCAGCGTGCCGCGACGATCGCGTTCGACGACACGCCGGCCCGACTGCTGACGGGCGGTGCGCGCGACGCGGCGGCACTCGAGCAGATCGCCGATTACGCGACTTTCCTGCTGTGCGCGGAAGCGGTCGGCGCGCTCGACGAACTGAATCGCGCGACGGTCGAATACACGAAGACGCGCGAGCAGTTCGGCGTGCCGATCGCGCGTTTTCAGGCGCTGCAGCACCGGATGGTCGACATGCTGATTCATGCCGAGCAGGCGCGTTCGCTGACCTATCTCGCGGCGGTGCGCTACGCGAACGGCGATGCCGATGCGCGGCGCAAGGCCGTGTCGGCCGCGAAGGCGCGGGTCGGCGCGGCCGCGCGCTTCGTCGGCCAGCAGGCCGTACAGTTGCACGGCGGTATGGGCGTGACCAACGAAGTGGCCGCCGCGCACTTGTTCAAGCGGTTGTCGATCATCGAGACGACGCTCGGCGATACCGATCATCACCTCGCCCGCATCGCGGCGCTGCCCGATTTTGCGCAGACCGACGTAGCATGACGGCGACGCGCGAGCGCGCCAGACAAGGAGACTTATCCGTGGGCATCAGTTACGAAGACCTGGTGGTGGGCAGTACGACCGAAGTGGGCCGCTACACGTTCGAGCCCGACGACATCAAGGCGTTCGCGAAGCGCTACGATCCGCAGCCGTTCCATGTCGACGAGGAAGCGGGGAAGGCATCGCATTTCGGCGGCCTCGTCGCGAGCGGCTGGCATACGTGCTCGGTGTTCATGAGCCTGCTGGTCCGCAAGCTCGGATCGGATTCGACCAGCATGGGCTCGCCGGGCATCGATTCGATCCGCTGGCTGAAGCCGGTCCGCGCCGGCGATACGATCACGATGTACCAGAAGGTGCACGACAAGCGCGTGTCGGAGAGCAAGCCCGATCGCGGCATCGTGTCGACCGAATGGGTCGGCGTGAACGAAGCCGGCGAGACGGTGATCACCGTCCAGACCAAGGTGATTTTCGGGCTGCGCCATCCGGGGGGCGCGAACCCATGACCGACGTGACCTTGCCGCTGATCGCATCGGCGCAGGCGTTGCGGGCGCGGGTCGGTGCGGAGCCGCTCGCGAGCGGCTGGAGCGAGATCGATCAGGCGCGCGTCGACGGTTTCGCCGACGCGACCGGCGATCATCAATGGATTCACGTCGACCCCGAGCGCGCGCGACGCGAGTCGCCGTTCGGCGGGCCGATCGCGCACGGGTTCCTGACGCTGTCGCTGATTCCCGCGTTGATGACCGACGCAATGCGCTTCGAGCAAAAGATGGGCGTGAACTACGGGCTGAACCGCGTGCGGTTCTTGAAGCCGGTGCCGGTCGGGGCGCGCGTGCGTGCGCTGTTCGCGGTGAAGGAAACCGCCGACGCCGCACGCGGCGGCATCCAGGTGACGTGGTCGGTGTCGATGCAGGTCGAGCGCCCCGACGCGCCGCTGCCGGTATGCGCGGCGGAGTTCATCACGCTGCATTACTTCTGACGCACGGAGCGGCATGCACGAATGCCGCTCCGCTCGTCATACGCTCGTCAGCGTTTCGCGTATTGCGTTGCGCCGAACAGCACTTCGCGCGCCTTGTCGTCCTGCAGCGCCTTGCGCATCGACGCGAGCACCTCGACGCCGCGCTGCACGGCCGGTCGCGCGGTGATCGCCTCGTGCCAGCGCTTCACGTTCGGCAACTCGTCGAGCATGATGCCCTGGTTCTGCCACGAGCGCGTCCACGGGAACGTCGCAATGTCCGCGATCGTGTACGCGTCGCCCGCGAGATACTCGGATTCGCCGAGGCGCTTTTCCATCACGTTGTACAGGCGCTTCGCTTCGTTCGTGTAGCGGTTGACCGCATATTCGATCTTCTCCGGCGCATACAGGCGGAAGTGGTGCGCCTGCCCGAGCATCGGACCGACACCGCCCATCTGGAACATCAGCCACTCGAGCGTCGCATAGCGCGCGGCCGGATCGGTCGGCAGAAACTTGCCGGTTTTTTCCGCGAGGTAGATCAGGATCGCGCCCGATTCGAACAGCGAGATCGGTTGGCCGCCGGGGCCGTCCGGATCGACGATCGCGGGGATCTTGTTGTTCGGGCTGATCTTCAGGAACTCGGGCTCGAACTGGTCGCCCGCGCCGATATCGACCGGATGCGCGCGATACGCGAGGCCCGTTTCCTCGAGCATGATGTGCACCTTGTGACCGTTCGGGGTCGCCCAGCTATAGACGTCGATCATCGTCAACTCCTGTGTGTCATGCGCGAAAACGGCGCCGGCGGCGCCGACAGGCGGTCATTAGAGCATGGATCGACACGGGCTGCTGGCGACGGAAACGCGCGCGCCGACGCGCATGCGTGGCCGGGCCGGAGAGCGCCGCGACGTTGTGCGCGGCGGCGACGGGCCGCATCGGATGGACGCGGCGGCGTGGCGCCGGTTCGAAGGCCGACGCGGCGGATCAGCGCTTGTAGCGTGGCTGGCGCTTCTCGAGAAAGGCAGTGATGCCTTCGAGGCCGTCCGCATGATGCAGCGACGCGACGAAATGATCGCGCTCGGTGCCGAGGTGCGCATCCAGCGGTTGCGCGGTCGCGTCGTCGAGCAGCGACTTGATGCGCGTGAGCGCATTCGGCGAGATGCCGGCGAGCGCGTCGGCCCATGCCAGTGCGTCGCCAAGTGCCGAGCCGGGCGCGGCAAGCCGGTTGACGACGCCGAGCGCATGCAGCCGTTCGGCGGCCACCGGCTTGCCTTCGAACAGGATCTCGGCCGCGATCGCACGCGGCAACGCGCGGGCGAGAAACCACGAGCCGCCGCCGTCGGGCGTCAGACCGACGCGCGCATACGACATCACGAATTTCGCGTCGTGTGCCGAGACGATCAGGTCGCACGCGAGCGCCAACGAGAAGCCCGCGCCGGCCGCGGCGCCTTCGACGGCTGCGATCACCGGCTTCGTCGATGCGCGGATCGCCGTGACCCATGCCGCGAGCTGATCGATGCTGTCGGCCTGGAAGGACGGATCCTTCGAGCGATTCTCGAGCAGCCGGTTCAGGTTCCCGCCTGCGCAGAAGAAACGATCGGCACCCGTCAGCACGACGGCGCGAATCGCCGGATCGCGCTCGGCGGTGGCGAGCGCTTCGATGCCGGCCGCGTACATGTCGGGATGCAGCGCGTTGCGCGCGCCGGGATTGGACAGCGTGAGGACGAGCGTCGATTCGCTCTCGGGCGGACGCGAGGCCAGCAGTTCAGCACTCATGCGAGTGTGTCTCCATCGGGTGGCGCGGCGGCGCCGCCGCGTGTGTCGCGCGGACGGGCGGAACTGACGCCGCAGCGGAGGTAATGTTGTCGTGACGAACGCACGACTTGCTTTAGACTAGCACGAACGTGCTTTTCAGCGCGATGAATCCCGATGCGGCCGGCGTCGATGCGGCCGCACTTCAGCAAGGAAGGAGACGCCAATGCTACAGCTGTGCGGTATTCCGTTGTCCAACTACTACAACAAGGTGAAGTTCGTCCTGCTCGAGCACGACATTCCGTTCGAGGAGGCGGCGTGTGGTTTGCCGATCAGCGATCCGGCCCGGCTTGCCGATTCGCCGCTCGGCAAGATTCCGTTCCTGAAGACCGAAGAGGGGGCGCTGTTCGAGTCGCAGGTGATCGTCGAATACCTGGCGGCGCGCTATCCCGAAAAAGGCATTTTCCCCGCGAGCCCGTTCGCGGCAGCGAAGGTGCGTGAACTGGTCGAGACGCTCGAGCTGTATCTCGAATGGACGGCGCGCGAGGTGTACACGGAAGCGTTTTTCGGCGGGAAGGTGAGCGACGGGATGAAGGCGCACGTCGAGAAGCGGCTGCCGCGCGCGATCGATGCATTCAAGCAGATGACGCGGTTTTCGCCGTATGCGCTCGGCGAATCGTTCGGCCTCGCGGACATTGCCGCGTGGGTTCATCTGCCGGTCATCGGGATGGCGACGAAGGCCATATTCGGCCGCGACTTCCTGCTCGAGGCAGGCATCGACTGGAAGGCGCACGCGAAGACGGTGGGTGAACGCCCGGCCGCGCAACGCGTGGCAGCTGAGCGCAAGGCGTATGTCGAAGCGGCGAACGTCGCACGTTCGTAAGCGCGGTTCCCGAAGGGCGGCGCGCGGCCGCCCGTGCGGCGCTTACAGGCGAGCCAGCCGATCGAGCGCGGACGCGAGCGTGCTTTCCTGCTTCGCGAAGCAGAAGCGGACGACGCCCGACTCGTGCGGCTCGTGATAGAACGCCGACACCGGAATGGCGGCCACGCCGATCTCCGACGTGAGCCATTTCGAGAATTCCGCTTCGGGCAGGTCGCTGATCGCCGAGTAATCGACGCATTGGAAGTACGTGCCCGTGCACGGCAGCAGCTTGAAGCGCGTGCGCTCGAGGCCGGCCCGGAAGAAGTCGCGCTTCTGTTGATAGAAGCCCGCGAGCGACAGGTACGGCGCCGGGTCGCGCAGATAGTCGGCGAGCCCGATCTGCATCGGCGTGTTCACCGTGAACACGTTGAACTGGTGGACCTTGCGGAATTCCGCGGTCAGCGCGGCAGGCGCCGCGACGTAACCGACCTTCCAGCCCGTCACGTGGTAGGTCTTGCCGAAGCTCGACACGATGAAGCTGCGCGCGGCGAGTTCCGGGTAGCGCGCGACGCTCTCGTGGCGCGCACCGTCGTAGACCATGTGTTCGTAGACTTCGTCGGACAGGATCAGCACGTTGGTGCCGCGCACGATGTCCTCGAGCTTGCGCATGTCCGCCTCGCGCCACACGGTGCCCGTCGGGTTGTGCGGCGTGTTGATCAGGATCATCCGCGTTTTCGGCGTGATCGCTGCCGCGAGGCGATCGAACGGGATCGCGTAGTCGGGCGCTTCCAGCGTGACGAACACGGGCTTGCCGCCGGCGAGCTCGATCGACGGCAGGTAGCTGTCGTAGGTCGGCTCGACGACGATCACCTCGTCGCCCGGATGCACCGCGCACAGGATCGCCGTCAGCAGCGCCTGCGTCGCGCCGGCCGTCACGGTGATTTCGGTGGCCGGATCGTAGCGCCGGCCGTACACCTGCGCGATCTTGTCGGCGATCGCGTCGCGCAGCGGCGCGACGCCGGCCATCGGCGGATACTGGTTGTGCCCGTTGCGCATCGCGGTTGCGACCGCATCGACGATGCGCGGATCGCAATCGAAATCAGGAAAACCCTGGCCGAGGTTCACCGCACCTTTTTCGGCGGCAAGCGCGCTCATGACCGTGAAGATCGTCGTGCCGACGTTCGGCAGGCGCGAGGGGAAAACGGGCGTCGTTGGCATATCTGAAGGAGCGTTCATCGATACGGTCGGATTCGGATGAGGTTGCGTCAGGCGGGCGTCGCCGTGGCGGGCGGCGCGGCGTCGAGTGCGCAGGCTTCCACGAACGGCGCGGGTTGCGCGATCCGGAAACCGAAGTCGCGTGCGGTGCGCTTCGCGAGCTTCAGCAGCGCGCGGTCTTTCGACACGAGCCACTCGGCCTGCGCGGCGCGGGCGAGTTCGAGAAATTTCTGATCGTCGCGGTCCTTGCACTTCGGCAGCGGCGGCGCGTCGGCGTCGACGGGCGGCGGTTCGACGAGGCTCGCGAGCCGGGCGACCGTGGCGAGCGCGTCGGCCTTGTCGATCGCACGCGACTGGAACTGCGGATAGTCGAGCACGTATTCGAGTTCGGTCAGGCAGCGGCCGTCGATCACGGCGGCAAGCATGCCGTGCTCCAGCGCGGCACGGATCGGGCGCGTAGCGGGGTCGTCGAATACGAGGATGTCGATCCAGACGTTCGAGTCGAGCACGACGCGGTGTGCGGCATGCGGGGCGAGAGAGCGGGCCATTCGTTACAATCGGAGGTTTTCGTCTGACCGCAAGGCACGGCGTGCCAGCGAGCCTCTATGATAATCGTTCTCTCTCCCGCCAAATCCCTCGACTACGATACGCCCCCGCACGTCCAGTCTTACACGAAGCCTGCATTCGTCGACGACGCATCGGAGCTGATCGACGGCCTGCGCAAGCTGTCGCCGCAGGACATCGCGACGCTGATGGATATCTCCGATCCGCTCGCGCACCTGAACTTCCAGCGCTACGCCGACTGGTCGCCGACGTTCACGCCGGCCAACGCCAAGCAGGCCGTGCTGGCGTTCAATGGCGACGTCTACGAGGGTTTCGACGCGAAATCGCTGTCGTCCGCCGATCTCGACTATGCGCAGCAGCACGTGCGCGTGTTGTCGGGCCTGTACGGGCTGCTGCGTCCGCTCGATCTGCTGCAGCCATACCGGCTCGAGATGGGCACGCGGTTCGCGAACGCGCGCGGCAAGGATCTGTATGCGTTCTGGGGCGACCGCATCACGCGGGCGCTGAACGAGCAACTCGAGACGCGCAGCGGCGCCGCGCGCGTGTTGATCAACTGCGCGTCGACCGAATACTTCAAGTCGGTCAAGCCGAAGCTGCTGGCCGCACCGGTCATCACGCCGGTATTCGAGGACTGGAAGGGCGGCCGCTACAAGATCATCAGCTTCCATGCGAAACGCGCGCGCGGCCTGATGGCGCGTTTTGTCGTCGAGAACCGTATCGCCGACCCGAAGGCGTTGCAGGCATTCGCGACCGAAGGCTATGCGTTCGATGCGGCCGCATCGAACGATTCGACTTACGTATATCGCCGGCGCGTCGGCGAGTGACCCTGCGGGCCGTTCACGAGACGGCCTGCGCATGCATGAGACTGGATGGGCGGGATACCGTCTGCTTCGGGCTTCGCATGGGACCGGAGATAAGCGCTAAAGCGCTAACACCGGTCGACAGCTTTGCATGGGACCGGAGGTAAGCGCTGAAGCGCTAACTCCGGTCGACAAAGGAGAGATAGATGGCCCTTTCTATTACCAGTAATTTCGACGCAGGCGCAATCGACGTCGTGTCGTGCGACCGCCCCGATGCAATCCGGCTGCGCGTGCGCGGCGACAATCGTTCGGAATTCGCGCAATGGTTTTACTACCGCTTGACGGGAGCGCGCGGCGAGCGATGCGTGATGACGTTCGAGAACGCAGCCGAATGCGCGTATCCGTCCGGCTGGCGCAACTACCACGCGGTGGCGAGCTACGACCGGGTCGACTGGTTCCGCGTGCCGACGACGTTCGACGGCAAGACGATGACCATCGACCATACGCCGGAGTTCGACAGCATCTACTACGCGTATTTCGAACCGTACTCGGAAGAGCGTCACGCGGCGTTTCTCGGCGCGGTCCAGCAGTTGCCGCAGGCCAGCGTCGTCGAGCTTGGCCGCACGGTCGAAGGCCGTCCGATGTCGCTGCTGACGCTCGGCACGCCGGAAACCGATGGTGCGCCGAAGAAGAAGGTATGGATCATCGCGCGCCAGCATCCGGGCGAGTCGATGGCCGAGTGGTTCGTTGAAGGCCTGGTTAAGCGGTTGGCCGGATGGGGCGACTGGGCCGGCGATCCAGTGGCGCGCAAGCTCTACGATCGCGCGACGTTCTACATCGTCCCGAACATGAACCCGGACGGCAGTGTGCACGGTAACCTGCGCACCAATGCGGCCGGCGCGAACCTGAACCGCGAGTGGATGGCGCCCGATGCCGAGCGCAGTCCCGAGGTACTGGCCGTGCGCGACGCGATCCATGCGATCGGCTGCGACATGTTTTTCGATATTCACGGCGATGAGGATCTTCCGTACGTGTTCGTCGCCGGCTCGGAGATGCTGCCGAGCTTTACCGAGCAGCAGGGCAAGGAGCAGGCTGCGTTCATCGACGCGTTCAAGGTCGCAAGCCCCGACTTCCAGACCGAGCATGGCTACGCGGCGAGCAAGTACAAGGAAGATGCGTTGAAGCTCGCGTCGAAGTACATTGGCCACCAGTTCGGCTGTCTGTCGCTGACGCTCGAAATGCCGTTCAAGGACAACGCGAACCTCCCCGACGAGCGCGTCGGCTGGAACGGCGAGCGCAGCGCGGCGCTCGGTGCGGCGATGCTGGCTGCGATCCTGGTGCACGTCGACACGTTCGCGTAAGCGCAGCCGTCGTCGCATGAAAAAAAACCGACGCATCTCGCGATGCGCCGGCTTTTTTGCTGCTGTCGTTGCCGCTCCGCCGTATCAGGACTTCTTCGCGGTTTTTTTCTTCACGGCTTTGTGCTGGCCGCTTGATTTCTTCGTTGCGACGGCCTTCTTGCTGGCGGTGCGGCCCGATGCCTTCGCCTTGGCTTTGCCGCGGTGCGACTTGCCCTTGAGCTTCTTCGTCGAAGACGACGAACGCTCGACGCGCGGCTTCAGCGGCGGAACCGGATCGTTCCAGCTGAACGCGAGCATTTGCTGGCCGACATAGCCGCAACGGAATTTCAGCGGCGTCGGATCGCTGCCGTCGCTGTGGATGCCGAGCCCGTCGACGGTGACGATATTGTCGACTTTCACGCGCTGCTTGCCTTGGTCGAACGAGTCGTTCCACGGCGTGATCGTCGCGTTGCCGCTGTCGAATGCATTCGGCGCGAAGTCGACTCGGTCGAAGGCCGTCGACGTGCTGGCGATGAAGCTGCCGTGCGCCGCACAATCGGCGGCGAGCGGATCGGCATGCATCTCGTTGACGAATTTGTTGATCAGTTCGGAGCGCTGGTCGAGCAGGTCGGCGAATACCGGAGCGGGAAGCGCAAGCGACAGGCCCGCGATACAGGCTGCCAGCTTGCCGAGCGCCCGGAAAATCCGGAGCGAGGCAGGTGAGCTGTCCATCTGGTTATTGGTGAGGAGCGAAGGAGACATCGGGCACGTATAGATGCCCGATGAAGAACAGGAGTTCAATCTTAGCGTAAAAAAGTTGTGCGGCAGTAGGTGACGTATTCGGCGCGCGCCGCGGAAGCCCGTCGGTATGCGGGTGCGCCGAGTCGATCCGGAGGAAATTCAGGCGCGAGGGCCGCCGAGGCGGTAGCGCCGGACGTCGAAGGTCGTGACCCACGCAGGGCGATAGACGGCGATGAGTGCCGTTGCCATGCCGGTGAACCATGCTTCGCCGAGCGCGAGCAGCGCGGTGTTCAGCAGATAGCCGGCCGGAATCACGACGGGCACGCCGTCCGCGAGCGCGAGCTGGACACCGGCTGCCGCGGCGGCGACCGCGACGATCGCGATGGCCGGCGACAGGAAGCCCTGCCCGGTGATGAACGACGCGAGGTTGTGCGGCAACCACGCGAGCGCGGCGCGTTGCAGCAACGCCGACACGCCGACAGGCAACGCACCGTAGATCAGATAGGTCAAGCCGATACCTTGCCACGGTGCATCGAAGATGACCGCGGCAATCGCCGTGACGGCGCCCATGGCGACCAATGCGAGTGTCCAGTCGAACAGCGTGACGAGCAGCGTTGCGCCAAGCAGATGCATGACGATGCCATCTTCGAGCCATGCGTTCGAGGCCCACAGGACCGTGATCGCAGTGACGAGCGCAAGCCACACGTGCTGAAGCGTGGCGTCTTGCAGACGGACGAAGGGGCGATTCCAGATCGCGAGCGCGAGCAGGGCCACGGCGGCGATCCAGCCACCGATGCCAACCCAGAGCGGAAGCGGTGTGAAAAGAAAACCCATGCGTCCATATTACTCGTTGAGCATCAAAGGTGGGAGCCTGCGCATGCCCGACCGTCGCAATATCGAGACTGTTTGCCTAGCGTCCGCGCCGGAACCGTGCCGGCGGCTCGGCGGCGAGCGGCAGGTCCTGCGTGCCGGTATTCGCGATGGGCAACGGGTACGGATGGTCGTGCCGTTGCGTACGCAGCGGAGCCGGGCCGTGTTCGCCGACGGCCGGCTTGCGGGCGCGGTTGCGGTTCGCCAGCAGCACCTCGAGATGGGGCGACAGCCAGCCGTTGTAGATCGCGACCGCGGCGGCGCGGTTTGCGGCGCCGAGCTGCTGGAAGATGCTCGCGAGGTGGATTTTCACAGTGCCTTCGCTGATGCCGAGCGTACGCGCGATCATCTTGTTCGTGCTGCCCATGTGGACGAACCGCATGATCTGCGCTTGGCGCGGCGACAGGAGGCCGCTCGGCGGGCGCCGGGGCAGCGAGCCGGCGAGCGTCTGGAAATGGGCGTCGTGGCGCGCCGTCGCAGTCGCCGTGGACGGCAGCAGGCTGAGGGCGATCGGCGGAATGTAGTATCCGCCCAGCAGGACGATCTCGAGCGCTCGCACGATCAGGTGCGGCCGCGTGGAGTGCGGGATCACGCCCGCGACGCCGTAATTGAAGAAGCGTTGGATGGCGTCGGGCGAGATGTCGTCGACCAGAACGGCGACCGGTGTCGGCGAGCACGCGTTGCCGAGTGCCTGAAGCTCGCTGAGCCGGCCCACGTCCAGCCAGTCGATCGCGACGAGGTCGAAACGCTGGGTGCGCAGCAGCCGGCGCGCCTGGAAACCGTCAGGCGCATCGTTGATGCTGGCGTGCCGGTCGATCTGCCGCAACAGGGTCTTCAGTCCGTCACGCCGTTCGGCGTCTGAGTTAAGTACCAAGAACCGCATATTCAACCTCCGTAAAGTGAGTCATTCACTGCTGTCGGGTATTAGCTGGCCCCGATAATGACAAAGACCTTACACGATGTCTGCTTGGCTGAAAGGCTTAGGAAAAGTTCGAAATTTTGGACGACCGGCATCGGATAAGAAAAAAGCCGCTTCGGTGGGCACCGGAAGCGGCTTTAAGCAGGGCAGGCCATCGAGGCCTGCGGGGTGGGTCAGTGGAAGTGCGGCTGGGCGGGCGACGCGTCTTCCGGCATTTCCGCATGGACGATTTCGCCGAGCGGATCGGCGTAAAGTGGCACGCCGCAGTCGTCGCAGTATTCGGGTTCGAAGCGACCCGCGTGCCGGCGGATGTCGGTTACGCCGCATTCTTTCAGCAGGCTCACGATTTCCTCGAGCGGCCCTTCGATCGGGGCTTCGCCTTCGAGCGTCGCGTTGTCGATCGATACGTCGCCGTTTTCACGGCCGTAGAGCGGCCACACGACGCCGTAGATCACGTCGTTGCTGGCACGCCGCGTGAAGCCGACGCGATACTCGTCGATACGACGTTCGCCGAAGCCGGCGACCACCGCGCGCAACTCCTGCGGCGCCGCACCAAGTGTGTCGAATAGATAACGAATGGCCGTTCGGACGGTGTGCGGACGCACGCGTTCGTCCGCATCGCGACAGGCCGAGTAGTACGCGTCCGGAAGCAGGCATTCGAACTCGCAGCCGGGCAACGCGATCGACAGGTTCGGGCCGCCTTGAGCCGTCCATTGTTCGAGGCACTGGCCGCGCTCGATCCGGCTGCCGTTTTCTTCCTCCTGCCAGCGGAACAGCGGCGAGCCGGCCGGCGCGGCGACGACCGCCAGCAGGAAGCGCGGATCGGCCAGGATCGGTGAGGTTTCCGGCAGATCGCCGAAGCTCAGCTTCGGGGGCTGCTGGCCGATCGCCGCATGGGCGAGTTGCTGAGCGAGCCGATAGGTTTCCACGTGATGCCGCGGCAACTGGTCGATGCTGTAGAGGAACGGTGCGAGCCCGACGAGGGTGCCGTTCGCGAGCACATGCGCCTGCAGGTGCGTTCGCAGCGCGTCGGCAACGTCGCCCTTGAGCGGGCCCGACGGAATCATGTAGCGCGTCCAGGCGAGAACCGGGACGGCGACCAGCAGCGCATCGTAGGGTTGGCCGTCGTGTTCGATCATCATCGACTCGCTGTGCGTCTCGGCCATGTCGGCGAGCGCGCCGTAGGCGTCGGGATGATTTTGCTGAAGATGGTCGAGCGCGGCGTCGAGCGTGGTCTGATTGCCGTTGCGGACAATCTTGGCGAGCAGCGCATCGAGCTTCGCTTCCCAGAAGCGGTCCTCGATGCGGCTGCCCGACGCGAAGAGCGCAAGTGACAGACCGACCAGTTTGTCGGCATCGGGGGGGAGGCGTTTGGCGATTCGCTGGCGCATATTAAAGACGTATATAGAAAGAGGCGAAGAACCTCACATTCTAGTCCGTTCTTTGCACCATAAGCGGCATTGTGCCCAGGCATGGCCGGACGGCCGAATTCCGGCGTTTGTAAAAAAAGTTGCTTCAAACCCCTTGCGCTCACGGTGTGGGCTGAATAGAATCACGCCTCTTTCGCGCTAACGGAAACGCGGCGCGGGAGAGAGGGAAGCGGTGCTGTTGAGGTTCGGAAGTAGCGAGCCTTGGCAGCGCAGGAAGATGGCCCCGCAGTCGCAACGATGTCGTGCAGAAAGTTGTTGACGCGCTGCGAAACACGGTTCATAAT